>JBOHWI010000374.1:0-1774 GCA_050736675.1 Binatus sp. (SeqCode) | reverse complement strand
CCGATAAAATACTGGGGCATCGGCATCGCAGCACCCCCCAATCTTCAAAGCTTAACACTCTCCCATGATCAACCATCACCAATCCGCTCAACCTCCATCACAATTGCCGGTTGCGCAAAGCTCTCCTCGCAGGGAGAGGGGAAGAAGGGCGAGCCGGTTATGCAAGGCTCTCCTAACAGGGAGAGGAGACAGAAAGAGCGGTTACGGATGGAGCACGACGTTGTCGATTAGGCGCGTTTTGCCGACGCGGGCTGCTATCGCGATCAGGATTGGACGATCTAGCGACGGGTGACTGGCGAGCGTTTCGGCATCTACTGCTTCGACGTATTCGATCTCGACGCCCTCCGTCCGCTTGAGCACTCGGGTCGCCGCGAACACGATTTCCTCGGCGCAGCACGGGTCGGCGCGATGCTTGTCGCGGGCGGCTCGAATCGCGCGGCTGAGCGCGAGCGCGTTTTCGCGCTCGGCGGGCGACAAGTAGGCGTTGCGCGAACTCATTGCGAGGCCATCCTTTTCGCGCGCGATCGGCACCGGCACGATTTCGAGGTCGAAGTTCAAGTCGCGGACCATTTTCTGGATCGCGCGCAGTTGCTGGAAATCCTTCTCGCCGAAGACCGCCACATGCGGCTTGGCGATATTGAACAGCTTGGCGACTATCGTCGTCACACCGCGGAAATGGCCGGGGCGATGCGCGCCGCAGAGGCCGCTGGTGATGTCGCCGGCGTCGACCCAGGTCTGCGCGTCGGGCGAGTACATCGCAGCCGGCTCTGGCGCAAAAATTACGTCCACCGGCACCGTCTGGAGCATTGCGCAGTCGCGCTCGAAGTTGCGCGGATAGCGCGCGAAGTCCTCGCCGGGGGAGAACTGAGTGGGATTGACGAAGATCGACGCGACCAAGACCGACGACTGGCGCCGTCCCTCGCGCATCAGCGTCAGATGGCCTTCGTGCAGGAAGCCCATCGTCGGAACCAGTGCGATTCGTTCGCGATTGGCGCGCGCGCTCTCTGAGTGGCGAGTCATCTCGTCGGGTGAAGTGATGACGATCATCGCGTGGCCCTCCTCGATCCGGTTTCGTTGTAGCAATGTTCCGGCGCGGGGAACGCGCGTTCCCTCACTTCGCGCACGTAGGCGCTGACCGCCGCCGCGGCCTCGTTCCACAGATGCGCGAACGGCTTGGCGAAGCGCGGCGGGCACGACTCGCCAAGCCCGAGCAGGTCGTGCATCACCAGCACCTGGCCGTCGCAATCGGGTCCGGCGCCGATACCGATAGTCGGGATCGCAACGCTCGCGGTGATTTCGCGCGCCAGCGACGGCGGCACGCCCTCGACCACAATCGCGAATACGCCCGCCGCTTCGAGCGCGGCGGCGTCTTCGAGCAGACGCTCGCGGCATCCGGGCGCGCGGCCGGATTTGCGGCCTTGCACGCGATGCCCACCCATCCGATGGATCGACTGCGGCGTCAGCCCGACGTGCCCCATCACAGGGATATCGACGGCCGCGATTCTCGCCACCGCTTCGGCAATCGCGATACCGCCTTCGAGCTTGACCGCCTCTGCGCCGCCTTCCTTGACGAGACGACCGGCGTTGCGGATCGCATCTTCGGGGCTCACCTGGTACGAGAGGAACGGCATGTCGGCAACGACGAGCGCACGGCGGCGCGCACGAGCCACCGCGCGAGTGTGGTAGATGACGTCGTCGATCGTGACGGCGAGCGTATTGTCCTCGCCGCGCACCGCCATCGCGAGACTATCGCCGATCAGCAGCACGTCGACGC
>JBOHWI010000373.1:0-2326 GCA_050736675.1 Binatus sp. (SeqCode) | reverse complement strand
GGTCTATCGGTGGGCTGATAAGAGCTGAATCGCGACCGAGCAAGAGAGAGCTTAGACGTTCGCGAGCGATTGTCAACTTTAGTGCCGAACATTGAGTGCAGGGGTCACCCCCCATGCCTCACTTCGGAGCCTGCGACTCGAAGAAGGCCCACATCGCGGCGTTGGCGTCGATGTTGTCGGTGACCGGGCCGAGGATCTTCGTGATAAGCCAGCCCTGATGAGCGCCCGGCCAGGTATGGCCGCCACCCTGCACGATCACATTTTCCAGGCCGCGCCCGGCCGGGCACGAATAGGTCTCGACCGTTATGGTCAGCGGATCGGTCGCGTCCTTGGCCGGCAGCTGCGTCATCTGCGCCGCGCCGCAGCCATTGCGTTTCTGCCAGATCGCGACCGCATCCGCATTGCTCATCGCGCTGCCGCGATTACCGAACTGCGGAGCGATCAGGCCGCCATTGAACGGAACGAGTTTGTCGGCGGTGCCATGAAAGAAGATTACCGGCATCGGGCGCGGCGACGGGCACGCCGCATCGACCGGCTGCGTCGCGGCGACCACAGCGATTCCCGCCAGCGCGTCGGGCATCACGCATGCCATGTGCTGCGCCATGAAACCGCCGTTGGAAATTCCAGCGGCATAGACGCGCTTGGGATCGATCAGTCCTTGCTTCGTCACCTCCGCCAGCATCGCCTTAATGAACCCGATATCGTCCGCCATCGACTCGTGCCCGATCACACGCCCGTCGTTCCAATGCTTGTCGATGCCTTGCGGATACATGACGACCAGGCCGTGTGCATCCGCGAACGCGTCGAAGTTCGAGTAGCTCTCCTGCCGCTCATTGCTGCTGCCGCTGCCGTGCATGAGGATAAACGCCGGCAAATGCTTTCCGCTCTGCCCGGGTGGCACGTAAAGCAGGTAGCTGCGCGCGACTCCGTTGACGTCGATACTATGCGAGACGGCCTCGCCGGCAACGGTAGGACGCGAAAGCGACAGTATCGCCAGAGCCAGAGCGATCGCGGTAACAATCGCGACCCGAGGGAGCAGTCGATCAAATCTGCGCATGGCAGATTCTATAGTTGAGCAGGTCGGGTTCGCGCCAGCGCTTTCCGAAATTCTTGTGGTGATCCCAGCGGGAGTCGAACCCGCGTTCCCGACGTGAGAGGCCGGTGTCCTAACCACTAGACGATGGGACCATCGTCGCGCGCGTCGACGGCGCGCGTGCAAGTCACGTTGGCTGAGGAGGTAGGACTCGAACCTACAATCGCCTGATCCAGAGTCAGGTGCCTTACCAATTTGGCCACTCCTCAGCGCAGCCTTGGAATATAACCAACGGCCACCGCGCGCGCCACCGCGCCCGGGCGATGCTACCGGATTGCGGTGTGGCGCAGCGTCTCGGCGTGGCGATTCACCAGCGCGTCGCATCGCGCGAGCAGCGCCGGGTTGGCCGAGTGGCGCTCGATCATGTAGCTCAGCTCGCCGAGGTCGTGGACGAGCAGGCGCAGACATCGCTCGTATTCGTCGGGCGCCTGCAAAGCGTTCAACAGATCCGATACCACATCCTCGAGTTCGGTTTCTTCGACTTCGAGCGCGATCTCGAGCGCGCGCTCGAGCTTGATGCCGGGCTTCGCGTCGCGCTGGGACTTTTCAAGCAGCGCCCGCAGCCGCACGATGGTGGCGTCTTCGAGCGAGATTGGGCTTGGCTTGTCGAGCATCGCTTCCTGATCGAGCACCGTCGTCACCAGGTCGAGTGCGCCGACATGGCGGGCTTCATCGCGCGCCATCCCGAACCAGAAATCCTGCAGCCCAGGCTCGCTCGCAAAGATTTTCGCGAAGCGCGCGTACAGCGCCATGCTTTGTTTTTCCAAAGCGATGGTCGCATCGAGAACTTCACGCGTCGTGGGCATCGTTGTTGGATGATACCTGTTGGCTTTGAGCGCCGTAAAGCGCGAAGGCCCGACCGCGTTTGAGCGATCGGGCCTCCGATTCGTATTTCGCAACCGCTATTTCGCGAGCTCGGTCGCGCGCGTCTCGCGGATGACGGTGACCCGAATCTGGCCCGGGTACGTCATATCGGTTTCGATTTTGCGCGCGACGTCGCGCGCCAGCATCGAGGTGTCTTCGTCCGAGATTTGCGTCGGCTCGACGATCACGCGCATTTCGCGACCCGCCTGCACGGCGAAGCATTTCTCGACGCCCTTGAACGATTTTGCGATCGTCTCCAGATCTTCCAGCCGCTTGACGTAGCTCTCGAGCACCTCGCGCCGCGCGCCGGGGCGCGCGCCGGAGAGCGCGTCGGCCGCGTCGACCAGCGGCGCAAGGATAGTCTCGGCT
>JBOHWI010000372.1:0-5594 GCA_050736675.1 Binatus sp. (SeqCode) | reverse complement strand
CGGAACCTAACCCCTTCCCGCGCGCGGGATGGGGAACCGGATCAGAAAAAGATTCAGATTTGTTGATCATCAGCGTAAGGCCTCGGCGCCGCCGACGATGTCCATCAGCTCGCGGGTGATTTGGGCCTGGCGGGCGCGGTTCATGTCGAGGGTTAGAGAAGAAATCATGTCGTTGGCGTTGTTGGTCGCCGCGTCCATCGCGGTCATCCGCGCGCCTTGCTCGCTGGCTTCGGACTCGAGCAGCGCGTGGTAAACCGAAGCCTCGAGATAGCCGCGCAGGACTACCGGCACCAGTTCCTCGCGCGACGGCTCGACGAGATAGTCGATTTTGGGTTTGTCGGCGGCCGATACCGCCGCCTCGACTTCGGCGCCCGGCTTGATTCCCGCGTCACCCGGAGGTTTGACCGGCAGCAAGCGCTCGTACACCGGCTTCTGCACGATGGCGGACTGGAAATGAGTGAAGACGATGCCGGCCTCGTCGATGGCGCCGGAGCCGTAGTCGGCGAGCATCTTCGCAGCGATGTCGCGCGCGAGCGCGATCGTGGCGAGGCGCGGAAAATTGTCGATGCGCGAGAGTGCGACCGGCACGCCGGCGCGGCGGAACTGGTCGACAGCCTTTTTGCCGACCGCGAACAGCTCGATATCGAGTCCGCTGCCTCGGATCTTGCGCATCGCGGCGTCGGCCGCGCGGAACAGGAACGAGTTGTAGCCACCGGCCAGGCCGCGGTCAGACGCGACCACCACCAGCAGCGATCTTTTTTGCGCCCCTTCGACCGGACCGACCGAGATTCCTTCCGAGGTGAGCAGGGAGTCGGCGACGCGCGCGAGCGCCTCGCTGTAGGGCAGCGCGTTGACGAGTGCTTCTTGCGCGCGCCGCAGCCGCGCGGCTGAAACCAGTTTCAGCGCACGCGTGATCTGCTGCGTCGATTTGGCCGACGCGATCCTTCGCCGGATTGCCTTGAGTGATGCCATCGTCGAGCGTTATCGCGACTACGCTGCCGTAGGCGGCGCGGCCGGTTTGTTTTCGGCCAGGAACGATTGCTCGTAGGTGTCGAGTCCGGCCTTGAGCTTTTTGGTCAGGTCTTCGGAAACCTGTTTTTGGTCGCGAATTTCTCCCAGCAGGTCGGCGTGGCGCGAGTCGAAGTTGGTGTAGAGTCCCATCTCGAACGGGCGGATTTGCTCGACCGAGAGCTTGTCGAAGTAGCCCTCTTTCGCGGCGAACATGATCAGCACCTCTTTTTCCATCGGCAGCGGACTGTACTGATTCTGCTTGAGCATCTCGGTCAAGCGCGCGCCGCGGGCGAGCAGGCGCTGCGACGACGCGTCGAGGTCCGAGCCGAACTGCGCAAAGGCCGCCATCTCGCGGTATTGCGCCAGCTCGAGCTTGAGCGAGCCGGCAACCTGCCTGATCGCGCGGGTCGCTGCCGAGAATCCCACGCGCGACACCGACAGGCCGACGTTGACGGCGGGGCGCACGTTGGAGTTGAAGAGATCCTTGTCGAGAATTATCTGGCCGTCGGTAATCGAGATGACATTGGTCGGGATGTAGGCCGACACGTCGCCTTCCTGGGTCTCGATTACGGGCAGCGCGGTGAGCGAACCGCCCTTCATCTCGTCGGACATCTTGGCGGCGCGCTCGAGCAGGCGCGAATGCAGGTAGAAGACGTCGCCGGGGTACGCCTCGCGGCCGGGCGGGCGGCGCAGCAGCAGCGCCATCTGGCGATAGGCCTGCGCGTGCTTGCTCAGATCGTCGTACACCAGCAGCGCATGCTTGCCGCTGTCGCGAAAGTATTCGCCCATCGTGCATCCGCTGTAGGGCGCGATGAACTGCAGCGGGGCGGCTTCGGAAGCGGTCGCGGCGACGACGGTGGTGAACTCCATCGCGCCCGAACTGCTGAGCTTCTCGACCACCTGCGCAACGGTCGAGCGCTTCTGCCCGATCGCCACGTAGAAGCAGTGCATGTTCTGGCCTTTCTGATTGATGATGGTGTCGATGGCGATGGCGGTCTTGCCGGTCTGACGGTCGCCGATGATCAGCTCGCGCTGTCCGCGGCCGATGACCAACATGGTGTCGATCGCCTTGATGCCGGTCTGGACCGGCTCCTTGACCGGCTGGCGGCGGATGATGCCGGGCGCCTTGATCTCGATGCGCCGCGTCTCGGCCGATTTGATGGGCCCCTTGCCGTCGATTGGCTGGCCGAGCGCGTTGACGACCCGGCCGAGCATGCCCTCGCCGACGGGGACTTCGGCGATTTTTCCGGTGCGCTTGACCTCGTCGCCTTCCTGGATGGCCTGCGGATCGCCGAAGAGCACGGCGCCGACGTTGTCCTCTTCGAGGTTCATCACCATCCCGAAGATCTGATGCGGGAATTCGAGCAGCTCGCCGAAGGCGGCGTTCTCGAGTCCGTAGATTCGGGCGATACCGTCGCCGCATGAGAGCACGCGGCCGGTCTCGCGCACCGAGATGCTGCCCTCGAAACCCTTGATTTCGTTTTTGAGGATTTCGCTGATTTCTGATGGTCGGATTTCTGCCATATGACGTCGTTGGTTTCCTGGCTAGCCTGCTAGCCGGCGTTTTGCCTCCGCGAGGCGAGTTGCAAGGCTGCCGTCGTAGATTGTTCCGCCCAACTCCGCAGTCACGCCGCCGAGCAGCGCGGCGTCGACTTTCACGGTCGGGATAATTTTCAATTTCGCGATCGTCTCGAGTCCGCCGACCACGCGCGCGACCTCGGCGTCAGACGGCTGAATCGCAAACGTCAGCGTCGCGCGTTCACGACCCATCGCGTGGTCGAGCAAATCGCGGTACGACTCCGCGATGGCGCCGATCTCGCGGACGCGCCCGTGGCGCGCGATGACAACCGCGAACGAGCGCACCGGGAAGCTGAGATTGAGGCGCTCGGCAATCTTCGCCATCGCATCCTGCCGCGACTGCTCGGACAGCTCCGGCGACGCGAGGCGCTCGAGCAGCTCGGGCGACTCGACCATCGCAGCCAACCGGTCGAGCTCGGCGCCCCACTTCTCTTCGTTGCCCTTGTCGGCCAAGTCGAGCAAGGCGCGCGCGTAGCGCCGGGCGATTCGCGAACCCTTCACTGGCGGTCTCCCTGTGCGAGCTTGTCCATGAAGCCGTCGATAAGCCGACCCTGGTCGGTCGGCTGAAAATTGCGGCCGATGAGATCGCGCGCAAGGGTCGCGGCGGATTCCGCCAATTGTGCGCGCACGCGCCGCTTGGCCGCTTCCGAGAGCGCGGAACTACTCATCTCCGTATCGCGATGGATTCTTTCGGCGGTCGATTTCGCCAGCTCGGCGACGTGGGCAAGCTGGTAGGCGGTTTCCTGTTCCAGATCGTCCGCCACCTTCTTCACCTCGGCCGCCAGCGCAGCCATCCGCGCCGCAGCCTTGTTGGCCAAATCCTCGGCTTCCGCAAACGCTTGTTCGGCGCGCGACAGGCTGGTGCGAATCGTGGCGGCCCGATCGGCAAAAAATTTCCGCACGGCAGGCCCCGCGAAATGAACCACTACCCACACAAACAGGGTGAAGTTGATCGCGAAGAATATCAGTGACAGCCAGGAGCCGTGCTCCGCGCCCGCGCCTTCCGCGGCATACGCGGCCTGGACGGCATACGCAAAAAAGGCGGCAGCGAAAATCGCGGCCGATGTGCTCCACTTCTTCATCAGTTGTCGAATCGGCCGCCTAGTTGTTCTTGCCGGCCGCGGCGCCGAGCGGGCGGCCCAGCACGCGTTCGGCGAGCTCGGCGGCAAGGCTATGTCCCATCTGCTCGAGCTCGCGCTCCGCCGCCTTGAGCTCCGTTTCTATTTTGACCCGCACCTGCTCAAGCGTCTCGCGAGCTTCCGCTTTGGCGGCTTCCATCATTTGCGCGGCATCGGCCTCGGCCTTGCGGCGTTCGGTTTCGCGCCGCGCGAACGCGGCCTTTCTGACCTCGGCGAGCCGCGCTTCGCGTTGCGCTTCGGCCTCGCGCGCCTGCTTGATCAATTGCTCGGTGCGATCGTTCAAATCCTTGAATCTGCGCTCGCGCTCGGACAGCAGGTTCAAGAACGGGCGAAAAAATAGCCGGCTGAATATAAACCAGAAAACCAGGAACGAAACAATCAGCGCAAAGAACGTCCCCCAATTTGGCGGGAGATGCATGTTACGGCGTCTCCCCCGAGGGGATTTTCGAGATTCTCTCCATCATCGGAAAATGGGAACGCGGACTATTCAAGCCGAGCTGAACCGGCCCGTCAACTCAGGCCTGCTTCAACCCTCCAGCGGCCTGCACCACGCGCTCCTCCTTGGGGAATACGGTAACTTTGCGGTCTTCGCGAACGCCCTCGGGCTGCATCGAGCAGTGCCCTTCGAACTGGGCGCCTTCCTGCACTGACAGTACCGGGGCCGTGATGTTGCCGCTGACCTTCGCCGAGGGGCGGATTTCGATTCGCTGGGTGGCGACGATATCGCCGCTGACCTTGCCCGCGACCGACACCGAAGCGGCGCGGATGTGGGCAGTGATCACGGCGGCCTCGCCGATCGTGAGGCTGTCCTTGGCGTTGATCTCGCCATCGACCTCGCCGTCGATGCGGGCGGGACCCTCGAACGAAATTTTGCCGGAGATTTTCGAGCCGCGATCGAGATAAGCGCGTCCATCTGCCGGAGCGGGCGCGCTGGCTCGTGGAGCCATCGCAGACGCCGAGGAGGAAGTCGATGGGGCAGACGCCGGCGATATCGATGAAGCTTGCGGAGTAGTCGTCGGTTGGATTTTCGGATTTTTTTCGGGCTCTTTCGTAAACAACGCCATCGCAAAACACTCCTCGGCGCAATTGGAAAACCCCGCGCCACATCCCAAGGTTCGAGCTTAGGCTTCGCTATTAACCCATGCAAATGTAAGTGTCAAATTCATCCGGCATTTTGCGCACGACCGGCGCGATGCTCGCCGCATCGCGACAGTTGCCTCAAGCAGGCAATCGTCTAATTCTGGATTCAACCCCATCATCCAAGGAGTACCGCCAATGCCATCGAGCACCATCCCTGAGAAATTTCTCGACCTCCTCACCACCAAGAAGCCGCTGGCGAATATCGCGACCGTTATGCCCGACGGATCGCCGCAGGTCACCCCGGTTTGGTTCGATTACACCAACGGCAAGATCCGCATCAACACAGCTCGCGGACGGGTGAAGGCGCGCAACATGAAGGTCGGCTCAAAGGTCGCGCTGGCGATCGTGGATCCCGATAATGCGTACCGTTACATCGGAATCCGCGGCCCGGTTGTCAGCGAAGACGAGAAGAACGCCGACGCGCATATCGACAGCCTCGCCAAGAAATACTTGAACCAGGACAAATATCCGTTCCGCACGCCGAATGAGAAGCGCGTGACATATGTGATCGAGCCGGCATCCGTGCACGTGATGGGCTGAAAGCGCAGTACGCGCCGAACAAGAATTTTGCGAGTAGTCAGGTAAGATGAAGTTGACTCTAGCTATATCGTACGATATACCTTCAATCATGTTGGACGGTGTTGCGACAGGTCCATCGACCGCGCATTCACGATTTACGCTGGAGGGTCATTCATGATGGTTTGTGGAACTCGACGTTTTCAAAGG
>JBOHWI010000371.1:0-3024 GCA_050736675.1 Binatus sp. (SeqCode) | reverse complement strand
GCTGCCGCATACTGCCGGTGGCGCGGGGCTTTCCTGGCTGCGCATTCCTGGCTTGTCATTTCAATGATGACGTTAGAAAGCCCGCGAATTTAACACGCGTCCACGCGATCAATCAATCGAAAACAACAACAGATCGGCGAAGGACATTCCGACCGCTCGGGATGACAAGAAAAGCGATCGCAACAAAGACGACGACGAACCAGTATCCGAGCGGCCCCCGCCGATAACTGGACTTCGTTGCCGGGAAAACCTAGACTGCGCCAGATACCCGGAGGGTGATCGCCCGGCCATTATCGCCGTATTCACTGATTCAGTTGCGCGGCGGGCGCCGCCCTTAATCAAACCTCGACTTTTTCAGGAGATTCGGATTACCGATGAGCGAAGCGAATATCGTTCTGCCCACTTTAACCAGCGGTGAGGTCATGATCCTGTGGCTGGTGCTGGTCTCGGCGCTGGTCGCGCTGGCCTACGGAGTCGTGCTGATACGCGTAGTGCTGGCCGCCGACCCCGGACCCAAATCAATGACCGACGTGGCCGACGCCATCGAGCTCGGCGCGATGGCGTATCTCGGCCGCCAGGTCAAAACCATGATCTGGTTCGTCGCCGCGATTTTCATCGCGCTGTTCTTCATGTACCGCAACGTCTACCAGGGCCTGTACCTGCCGCTGGGCATCTCGATCGCATTCCTGATGGGCGTGGCGGCATCGTATGGCGCCGGCTACGTCGGGATGTGGCTGGCGGTCAAGGGCAACGTCCGCAGCGCCAACGCGGCGCTGACGAGCTTCAAGGACGCGATGGAACTCGCGTTCAAGGCGGGCGGAGTGTCGGGCATGTTCACGGTCGGGCTCGGATTGCTCGGCGCGACGATCATCTTTCTGGTGTTCCGCGAAAACGCGATGAAGGTCCTGGTCGGCTTCGGCTTCGGCGGCTCGCTGGCGGCACTGTTCATGCGCGTTGGCGGCGGCATCTACACCAAGGCGGCAGACGTGGGCGGCGACCTGGTCGGCAAGATCGAGCAAGACCTGCCCGAGGACGACCCGCGCAATCCGGCGACGATTGCCGACAACGTCGGCGACAACGTCGGCGACTGCGCCGGCATGGCGGCCGACGTGTTCGAGTCGTACGAGGTCACGCTGGTCGCCGCGATCATTCTCGCGGCCTACGCGCTGCAGGAGTCGGACTTCATCGCGGCGTACGGCAGTTACGCGGGCATGTTCGCGGTCAAGCTGATCGTGTTCGCGCTGATTCTGCGCGGCGTCGGCGTATTCTCGTCGATCATCGGAATCATGGCGGTACGGGTGCCGGCCGGCAAAATGCTCGACCCGATGCGCCCGATCAACATCGGCTACATGACCTCGGCGATCGCATCCGTGATCGGATTCTTCGTCGTGAATTATTTTTACCTCGACGACCCGCGCACGGGCGCGACCGACTGGCGCTTCGCCTGCTGCGCGTCGCTCGGAATTATTCTCGCCGTCGTGACGCTGTGGCTGACCAACTATTTTACGCATCCGGACAAGGGCCCGGTCACCGAAACCGCGATGGCGGCGCGCACCGGCCCGGCGACATTGATCCTGTCGGGCATGGCCGAGGGGCTGGAGTCGTCGGTGTGGGCGCTGCTGGTGATCGCGGCGGCGATTATCGGCGCGATGGCGATTTTCCACGAGTCGCTTGCGCTGCAGTTTTACGGCATCGCGCTGACCGGCCTCGGGCTGCTGACCACCACGGGCTTCATCCTCGCGATGGACACGTATGGGCCCATCACCGACAACGCGCACGGCATCTTCGAGATGGGCGGGATCCATCAGGAAGAGGCGTCGAAGACGCTGTCGTGGATGGACGCGATCGGCAACACCACCAAGGCGCTGACCAAGGGACTGGCGATTGCGACTGCGGTGCTCGCGGCAGTCTCGCTGTTCCGGTCATTTATAGATGAGGCTCATCTCGGCGCGCTCGGCGTGCAGATCAACATGCCCACCGTGTTCGTCGGCCTGATGATCGGCGGCGCGGTGCCGTTCCTGTTCAGCTCGTTCGCGATTAAAGCGGTCAGCCGGGCTGCGTATCAGATCGTGTTCGAGGTGCGGCGCCAGTTGCGCGAGCATCCGGGCATCATGGAGGGCAAAGAGCTGCCGGACTACGGCGCGTGCGTCGATATCGTCACGGCGGCCTCGCAGAAAGAGCTGCTCGGCCCTGGAATCCTCGCGATCTTCTCGCCGCTGCTGGTCGGCTTCGGCCTCGGCGCAGGCGCGCTCGGCGGATTTCTCGGCGGCACGATCCTCACGGGTCAGCTGATGGCGGTGTTCATGTCCAATGCGGGCGCCAACTGGGACAACGCCAAGAAAAAGGTCGAGGACGGCTTCCTGGGCGGCAAAGGCACCGACGTGCATAAGGCGTCGGTGGTAGGCGACACGGTCGGTGATCCATTCAAGGACACGGCGGGCCCGGCGCTCAACCCGATGATCAAGGTGATGAACCTGGTCGCGATCCTGGCGGCGCCGTTCACGACGGTCGCGCTCGGCGGTGTGACGGGATTGCGCATCGCGGTGGTGGTGCTGGCGATCGTCGCGCTTTCGATCGCGGTAATTTTCTCCAAGCGCGGTTCGATCGCGGAAGAGAGCCTGGCAATCGAGACCAAGCAGGCCGCCTGAGGCGGATTTGACAATCTCGCAATGATCGAGAGGGCCGGACGCACAAACGTCCGGCCCTTCTCATTTTCAGCGCACCGAAATTACAGCGCATTTTGCGAAACCGGGGTTATTTCCTAGAAACCAGACACGAATGTTTCACGTGAAACGTTCTTTAGGGGGATTATCCGGTTGTAGACTATCAAGGCGAGAAGTGTAATGATTCCGAGGGTGACGGGGACTCGGATGAAGCGCATCGCTCGCAATCTCGAATTAGGCTGGCTGCTGCTCAGCAGCCGCTTCCTTGGCCTTCCGGCGACGGTAAGATCGCTGCTTCTGCGCTTTGTAGTGCGGGCTCGCTTTCAATTCGTATTGGCCGCACTTGCGACAGAAAAAGAAC
>JBOHWI010000370.1:0-3987 GCA_050736675.1 Binatus sp. (SeqCode) | reverse complement strand
GCGATAAACAGCGCCGCGCCGGCCGCGTCGATCGCGATCGCCGCCGGCGTATCCGCGTGTGCGTCCGAACTATGCGCCGGCACAAAGTTCTTCGAGAGCGCCCCGGTGGTGGTGTCATACGTCATCGGCCAGATAAGCCCGGTGGCCGTATCCGAAACGTAGAGTACCGCCAGCCGCGGATGCAGCGTGATGCCGAAGGGGGTGTTGAATCCTCCAATCGAGCTGTTCTTTGTGAGTTGCCCCGTGGCCACGTCGATCGCGTAGCTCGTAACCGTTCCGTCGTGCGCGTCGGTCACCCACAACAACGTTCCGTCGGGATTGATCGCGAGTTCATCGGGTCCGCTCGCATTGCCGTTGCTCACAAATGCCGGCGTCAGCGCCGTCAGCGTCCCGTTGTTCTGATCGATGGAGAATTCGTAGATATTGTCGTCGTTGATATTCGCGACGTAGAGAAAGTTGCCGTTGGGAGTCGCGATGACGCCGCGCGGCCCGGATTTCTTGCCGGCCGTCACCTGCCCCGTATGCTTGAGCACGCCGGTCTTGGTGTTGCGCGTGAACGACGACACCTTGCCGTCGTTGAAGTTGGTCACGAACGCGAGCGCCCCGGTACCCGCCGTCGCGGTCGAGGTCGGAGAGCCGGAATTGGCCGGCTGCAGCAGTCCCGAGCTTCCGCACGAGAACGTGTTGAGCATCGTCGCGACGATCACGATTGCCGGAATCAGCCGAACGACATTCCTAAGCGCAGTTCGCCGGAAGAGCGATAGTCCGATTCGTTGCTCAATACCCATCCGCGCCCCTTTCCGGCGATTCGGTCCAAAAGACCAATAGAGTCTTGAGTATCACAAATAGTACGCTGCACAGAACCGAATGTTTCAGCAAGGCCGGGCGGCATCGATCGCGGTTGTGTCTCCAGCGCCGTGACCAAGTATCACAAAATGGACCTCAATTGGCGGAACAGGTAACACCGTGATGAGAATCGTCCTGGCATCCGAATCGCAATCGCGCCGCCGAGCTTTGGACCTCCTGGGGCTTACTTACGAGGTACAGCCGAGCGCGATCGACGAAAAATCGATCAGAGACTCGGACCCAGCCGCGCTGACAAAGAAACTCGCCGATGCGAAGGCTTGGAAAGTTGCGAACGTCCTGCGCGACGCGGTCGTGGTCGCCGGCGATGCCGTCGTAGCTAAAGAGGGAAAAATCTTCGAGAAACCGCGAAACCTCGATGAGGCGGCGGAATTTCTCCGCGAACTTTCCGACTCCGCATTCCAGTTCGTAACCTCGCTCTGCGTGCGCAGCTGCGACGCGCGACGAGTGCTCTCGACCGTCGAGACCTCCGAGCTCAGATTCCGCCGGCTAGTCGAGCGCGAAATCCACGACTACGTCAGCAGGTATCCAGTGCTGAGTTATGCAGGCGCCTTCGAAGGCGACGGTGTGCTCCGCTTCGCCGACTCCGTCTCGGGCAGCTACAACTTCATAACCGCGATTCCAGTGAGCCGCTTGGCCGTATTCCTGCGAGAGCAAGGCGTCCAAGTGTAGCTTTGATCCTTGACAGCACACGGCCTTCGGACGGAAACCGACATTGATGGCTTCGCACGACCGTTCGCCGGCGCGCGTCACTTTCCGGCGCGCGACCGCCGCCGATGCCCCCACCGTCGCGACGGTGTATATCGCCTCGCGGCGCGGCGCCGCCGCATATTTGCCGACCGTGGGCACTGACGCTGAGATTCGCGCCTTCGTCGTCGACCAGATGGTGCCGCAGCAGGAGACCTGGGTTGCCGAGAATAGCGGTCGTATCGTCGCGGTGCTGGTGCTCGGCGCCGACGAGCTCGATCAATTTTACGTCGCGCCTGCTGAACAGCGCCGCGGCGTCGGCGACGCGATGCTCGCGCATGCCAAGCGGCTCCGCCCCGCCGGACTTCGCCTATGGGCGTTCCAGCGCAACGCGCCGGCGCGCCGTTTTTACGAAGCACGCGGATTCGTCGCGAAGGAATTTACCGACGGCGCCACCAACATGGAGCGCGAAGCCGACGTGCTCTACGAATGGACGCCGTGAACAAATTTTCGCCAAGGAGCTGATGCGATGCCGAAAATCGATCTCGACAACCTTCCCAAATTCAGCGAACTGCCAATCAGACCCGACAAGCCCAAGGAATCGTCGTGGGGAGTGTTTGGCGATGACGACGAGCTCGGATGCCTGAATTTCCTGACGCCGCAAGGGATCGTCGACGCGGCGCGGCTGGTGCGCAAAGGCTCGGTCTTCCGGCTCGACACGAAAATCAATTACGCCAACCCGCCGCTGTTCGCGCGGCGCCCGGCCAAGCACAACATCATGAGCTTCGAGAGCTTCGGCCTGCTCGGCTTCGACGACTCGCTCGACAGCTACAACACGCAGGAAGGCAGCCAGTGGGACGGCCTCGCGCACGTCGGCAGCCCGCGCTACAAGGCGTTCTACAACGGCGTGAAATCCAGCGAGATCAAGGACGGCCCGAGCGGGCGGCTCAGCATCCACAAATGGGCGAACAAGTTTGTCGGGCGGGCCGTGCTGCTCGACGCGTTCCGCTACCGTATCTCGCATCGGCGGACGATCGATCCGCTCAAGTCGGAAAAGTACAGTCTCGACGATTTGAAGGAGACCGCCGTCGCGCAAGGCGTCGAGCTGAAGCCGGGCACGATTCTGCTGATTCGCACCGGCTGGATGCAGGCGTATCTGGCCGCGTCACCGGAAGCCAAGTCGGCGATGGCGCCGCTCGAGGGTCTCAAGGCGTGCGGCATCGAGGACAGTAGCGCGATGGTCGAATGGTTCTGGGACAATCGCGTCGCCGCCGTCGGCACGGATTGTCCCGCGGTCGAGCCGTGGCCGTGGGATTTCAAGAACGAAGGCGCGCTGCACTACCGCACGCTATGCCTGCTCGGTCTGCCGATCGGCGAGCAGTTCAACCTCGAAGAGCTGGCGGCGGATTGCGCGGCGGACCAGCGTTACGAATGCATGCTGGTGTCGGTCCCGATGAATCTGGAAGGCGGCATCGCATCGCCGCCAAACGCCGTCGCGATTAAGTAGGGAGCGGCGACAAAAAACATTGGGTGCAGGGATCCACCCCTGCCGAAGGAAGTGTGAAACCCACCGCGGGTTTCACTACAATCAAGTTCTTCAGCCTGTTCTCACTTTGCCGAGCGGACCGTCTCGACGATTGCGATGCGCACTGCGTTCTCCATCATCGGGAGCGCCATCGTGGGCAGGCTTCGATGGCGGCCGGCCTGGCGCGAGTCGTACGGCAGGTGGATGAAGCCCGCCGGGATGTTGGGCTTGCGGCGGAGATAGTGCAGGGCGGCATACATCAGCGCGTTGCATGGGTACGCGCCGGCGCTCAGCGACACGCTGGCGGGAATCTCCTTCTTATCGAGCGCGCGGATAATCGCATGCAGCGGTAGTCGCGAGAAGTATGCGTCGGGGCCGCCGCGAATCACCGGCGTGAAGCCGGGGTCGCCGCGCTTGGCAAGTTGGCCGCGCTCGTCGGCGAGATTGATTGCGATTCGCTCCAATGAGATGGCCGGCCGGCCGCCCGCCTCGCCCAGTCCGATCACGGCGCGCGGGCGGTAGCGCACGATCGCGGCATTGATGCGCCGCGCCGCCTTGGCGCATCCAACGGGCACGCGCACCGATTTTATCTGCAAGCCGCCGATCACCTCGCCGTCGAAGCGGCGCGCAACTTCCCACGACGGGTTGATCCGCTCGCCGCGCCACGGCTCGAAGCCTGCGAGAATCAGAATCGGTGGCATTCGTATCGAGTCGCTCTTTCCACGACCGCGGCGGAGTTTGCAGAGCAGAAGCAGAATCTTGAATCGCTCGCGGAAAATGCGCGCTGTAAAAGGACCCTTGTATCTGCGGACCAGCGTATCAAGATAGCAGCGGGCGCGGCAGACCGCAGGACCCTGGGTCGAAGAAGGCCGTAGGTGAGCAAGGATCGCCGCGCCGGCTAGCTAACGCGT
>JBOHWI010000369.1:0-8952 GCA_050736675.1 Binatus sp. (SeqCode) | reverse complement strand
TTTTCAAGACCGGTGCCTTCAACCACTCGGCCACCCCTCCCCTGGTTCCAGGAACTATCGCATCGTCGATTACGGCGCGACTATTTCCGAGTCTGCCGGAGCCACTCGAGCGGGCGCGGCTGAAAGTGCAGATCGCGCTTCGCCTTCGCATTCGACGCGCCGCGCAGACGCGTCGCGTAGTAGACTCGGTCGGCGCCATATGAGTCGAGCGCCTGCTGCTCGGTAATATGAGGCGGCTCCTCTGCACCAATGGCGCGTGCAAAGGCGAGCAAGCAAACTTGCTGGGGCGTGGGATCACTGTCCACGACGTTGTATGCGCCGGGCGCGCATTCGAGCGCCGCCACGGTGGCTGCGGCGGCATCTTCGATGTGCACCCAGCTCCAAACGCCTTCGCCTTTGCCGATTACCGGGACAAGCTGGCTGCGCACCCGGTCGCCCATATCGCCATCGCTGCAGTACCAGGTGCCCGGACCATAAAAGAATCCGTAGCGAAGCACGACGCATTCTATTCCTGCCGTCCGCGACGCCGCCGATTCCAATTCGGCGTACGTTCGAGCACCGGCCGATATCGTCGGCGACGCCTCAAAGGCGAAATTCTCTGACTCGTCTGCCAAGCCCTTGCCCGGCGCATACCAGAATCCCGACGACTGCAGGATGTAGCGGCGCACTCCGGCTTCCGCGAGCGGCGCCAGCAGGTTCCTGTTTCCTTCGGTGCGAATCTTGTAGTCACGCGGCGCGGCGGCTTTCATGTCCGTCTCCGAGTAATGCCTCGGCAGTGACGTCAACTCGTTGATGACAGCCTCGGGGCGAATCCGTACGATCGCAGCTCGGACCGCGGGCGCATTGAGGAGGTCTGCCGCGATCGCTCCTGCCCGTGCTTCGACCAGTGTTCGCGCCGACTCGGGCGAACGAGCGAGCCCGAACACGGCGTGCCCCGCATCCTTCAAACGACGAATGAGCGGCCGGCCGATGGCCCCAGTCGCGCCCGCCAACAGAACGTTCACAGCGATTGCCTCTTTATTCTCACGCTATGCGCTTTTCGTCGCGGCAGCTTGATCCTGCCACAGTTTGATTCCGCCGAGCAGGCCCTCCGTATTGCTCACGACCTTGACGTTCGGCGGAAGCTTGAAGTTGATTGTCGCCGCGTTGCCGCCGCCGATGTACAGCCGGTCGTAGTTGAAGGTCTTCGCCAGGTCGTCGATCGCTTCGCGCAGATGCTTGTTCCACTTCTTCTTGCCTTTCTTCAGGAACGCGCGGTTGCCGAGCTCGTCTTCGTAAGTCTTGCCGTTGTGGAATGGATGGTGACCGAGCTCGAGATGAATCCGGTGTCCGTCCACGAACAGCACCGATCCGAATCCGGTCCCGAGCGTAATGACCAACTCGTCGCCGCGGCCGGTGACGCATCCGAGGCCCTGCACGTCGGCGTCATTGGCGATTCGCACGGGACGCCCCAGCTTCTTTTTCAGCGCCGTCTCGAGACGAAAGTTTTCCCATCCCTTGCCGAGGTTCGCAGCGGTGTAAACGACGCCATCCTTGATCACGCCCGGAAATCCCACCGACACGCGATCGAACGTACCCGCCATCTTCGCGAGTTCTTCGATAATCGCGACCACCTTCTTCGGCGTCGCGTTATGCGGGGTCTTGATCTTTTGCCGCTCGGTTATCATCTTGCCTTTTTCGTCGAGCGCCGCCGCCTTGATTCCGGTTCCACCGACGTCAACTGCGAGAGTCGTTGTCGACTTGGTCACCGCCGGCTTCTCGACCGGCGGCTTGGCGGTCACCTGCCCGTTTGCGATCGATTTCGCCGTCGAGCTCTTCACCAGTTGTCCTTGTTTCATTTGCCGATTCTCTGACCAATGCTCGCGATTCGTTCCTTATATATCAAACCGCACCGGCACGCATTCTTGTGGCATGTCGTCGTGGCGCCGTGGTAATTCAGGCCTCGCAAAGCAGACCAGGACGTCCCAATTGCAATCGCGAATCGCAAATCACTTCGGGCTGGAAGCTGCCGGCACCACGTTTCGACGCGAGGTCCTCGCCGGCGTCACCACCTTCATCACGATGTCGTACATAATCGCGGTCAATCCCGCCATCCTGAAAGCCGCCGGAATCCCCGAAGGACCTTCGATGGTCGCGACCGTGATGACCGCGGTAGTCGGAACGCTGGTGATGGGCCTGTATGCGAATCGCCCGTTCGCAATCGCGCCGTACATGGGCGAGAACGCCTTCGTCGCGTACACGGTCGTGAAGGTGCTCGGCTACAGATGGCAGACCGCGATGGCCGCCGTGTTCCTGGCGGGCGCGATGTTCACGTTGTTGACCGTCGCGCGCGTGCGAGCGTGGATAGTCGAAGCGCTGCCACCCGGGCTGTCGTACAGCTTCGGTGCAGGAATTGGACTGTTCCTGAGCTTCATCGGGCTCAACGAATCCGGAATCGTGGCAATCGGCGTGCCGGGCGCGCCGGTACGGCTCGGCAACCTTGCCTCGCCGTCGGTCGAGATCGCAGTGCTCAGCTTCCTGCTGATCGCGATATTGATGGTGCGCCGCGTGCCGGGCGCAATCCTGCTCGGGATTCTAGTCTCCGCAGCGATCGCGTTTCTGACGGGCGTCGCGAAGCCGCCGCAGGCGTGGATCTCGATGCCGCCGAATCCCGCGCCGATTGTGCTGCAACTCGATCTGCGCGGCGCCTTGAGCGTTGGATTCTTCGGCGTCCTGTTGACCATCTTCGTGATGGCGTTGATCGACACGATGGGCTCGCTAATCGGAGTTTCCGCGCGCGCCGGATTTCTCGACGCCGACGGCACCCTGCCGCAGATCGAACGCCCGATGCTGGCCGACGCGATCGCCACGATGTTTGCGGGCGTCGTCGGCACCACCACTTCCGGCGCCTACATCGAGTCGGCCGCCGGCGTCCAGGTCGGCGGCCGCACCGGCCTAACCGCCGTAGTGGTCGCAGCGCTGTTTGCGATGTCGCTGTTTTTCGAGCCGCTCGTCGCCGCGATCCCTGCCGCCGCATATGCGCCCGCGCTGATTGTAGTTGGCGCCATGATGATCGCGACCGTCGTCAAAATCGACTTCGACGACTACACCGAACTGATTCCGGCCTTCGCGGTGATAGCCTTGATGAGTTTCACCTACAATATCGGCGTCGGCATCACGGCCGGCCTGGTTCTATATCCCCTGTTCAAGGTTGCCGCCGGACGCTATCGCGAGATTCACCCTGGACTGTGGATTTTATGCATTCTGTCGATGCTGTTTTACGTTTTTTATCCGTATCGTTAGCAAATAAGAACAGGTTATGAACCAAGCCAATTGATCTAATTCTGCGCCTCAGAGTAACGTGAGGTTATTCAAGCTGCAGGAGCCTTCAGAAGGGGGCCAGAATGGCTGTTTTCAAGAAGCAATTCACAGACGCCGATGAGTACGAAAAATGGCTGCATAAGGCGGGTGGCCGGATCAACGTGCTGGAGATAAAGAATTCGCCCACTATCTTTGGTACGACGACTCAACAACCAAGCGGCCCGGTCATTGTAAGGTACCAGACTCTCGATCGGTCGTTGGCTCCTCCGACCATCTTTTTGAACAAGAACGTCGAAGCCGCGATCGTCGCGGCGGGTTTCCTGGCCCTGTCGCTTTACCTGATGTTCGAAGCGTAGCTCTTAACCACCGCGCTGCCCGCGCCGTTAGTCGGTGCGAACTCCGCCCGCCGCTGCGGGACTCAACGAGCCCGGGACACGCACGATTTGGTCGGGCTTCAGGCGCAACTTGCGCGTCTGCTCGTTGAAGAGTTGCGAATAGACGCCGGCGCGCTTCAGCAGCTCAGCGTGCGATCCGACCTCGACAATTATCCCGCGATCGAGCACCACGATCACGTCGGCATCGACCGCGCTCGCAAGCCGATGCGCGATCAAAAACGAGGTTCGCCCCTTCATTAGGCGCCGCACGGCGTCGTGAATCAGGTTTTCGACTTCCGAATCGAGCCCGGACGTCGCTTCGTCGAGAATCAAAATCGGCGGGTTCTTGAGGAACACTCGTGCCAATGCCAGTCGCTGCCGCTGGCCGGTTGAAGGCCGCACCCCGCCCTCGCCTATCGTCGTGTCGAGTTTGTCGGGCAGCGAATCGACGAAGTCGCGGATGTTGGCCTGTTCGAGCGCGCGCCACACGTTCGCATCCGGCGCGCCGGGGCGCCCGTACTGCACGTTCTCGCGAATCGACGCGCTGAACAGGATCGCGTCCTGCGGCACGATTCCGATCGAATCGCGCAGCGACTTGAGGGTTACCGTCGAAATGTCGGTGCCGTCGATCAGGATGCGGCCCGCCGCGAGTTCGTAGAAGCGCGGTATCAGACCGGCCAGCGTAGTTTTGCCCGCGCCCGAACGCCCCACCAGCGCCACTGTTGTCCCCGCCGGCACAGCCAGGTTGATGTCGTCAAGCGTGATGCGTATCGGTCCGCCGTCGAGCGGCTTGTAGCCAAAGCGCAGGCGCTCGATCTCGACCAGCCCGCTTTTCACTTCGAGCGCCGGCGCGCCCGGCCGATCGTGCACCTCGGGCGTCTCGTCGAAGAACACGAAGATCCTCTCGATGGCTGCCAGAGCCGTCGCCACGATTACCGACAACTCCGAGAAGCGCTGCAGCGGCAAGTAGAGCGCAGGGAGCAGACCGAAGAACGCGACCACGGTTCCGATAGTCATTTTGCCGTGCATGATCATCAGCGCGCCGGCCCAGATAACGATCAGCGGCGCGCCGCGCGAGATGAATTCGGTGAACATCTGATGAGTGGACGAAAGCTTCACGCTCTCGATCGTCAGGTCGTACATTTCGGTCGTGCGCTTATGGAACCGGCGGGCCTCGTCGGCCTCGCGCGCGAACGATTTGACCGTCGAGACGCCGGCGACGCGCTCCTGCAGCTCGCCGGAAAACTCCTCGACCACTTCCTGCAAATCGTGGCTGGTCTCCTTGATCTTCGGCGACAGAATCCTGATTACGGCGACGTAAAATGGAACGATGATCAGCGAAATCCACGCCAACCGCACGTTCAGCGAGAACAGCAGCCAGATCACGAAGCCCAGCGACACGCCGTCCATCCAGATGTTGATCATCGCGGAGCCGACGAAATTCTGCGCCATCGAGATGTCGGAGATGAATCGCGCGACCACCGCGCCCGAGGTCGTGCGATCGAAAAACGAATGCGACAGGCGCTGCATATGCTTATACAGCGCGTAGCGGAGATCGAAAATCAGCCGATGACCCGCCATGGCCGCCCAGTAGTTGCGGAAGTAGGTCGCAATCGCCTGCACCAGGAACAGCGCGAACAGCGCGGCGGTCAAAGCCTCGAGCTTGGCGGCAGATCCCACGCCGAGATGGAGCGTCGCTGCAATCGCGATGCACCATCGGTCGATCATCGAGTTCATACGCTCGAGATGCGGCTGCGGAACCAGCAGAACGTCGAACACGTATTTGAAGGCAAGTGGGAACGCGAGCGGCAACGTGAACTTCAGGATGCCCATGACGGACCCGCCAGCCACCAGCCACAGATGAGGCCGCACGTAACCGAGAAAGCGCACCAGGGCAGTGCGCGGAACTACACGGTCGAAGATTCGCTCGAAAAAACCGCGGCTGCGTTGGTCGGGTTCATCTGGAGCGCCAGTCGGCTCCGCGCCGGAACAATCCACCGTCTCCGGCGCACCGGCGATTACTGCGGAACTACGATTTGGCATGCGGCAGATTTTAGCAGTCGCGCGAGAGGCAGAAAACCCGACGGATTTGCGGGTGGATCCTTGGCGGGCAGGGACGCCCACCCCACCAACTCCGATCAGGGCAACAGAGATGGTTGAGGACGGATTGGTGAGTAGAGACAGGAGTTCGCCGATCTGCAGAGAACTAATTTCGAGGGAAAGACCAAAACGCATACTGTGGGTTGTGGGTCGGAAGAGGTGGCATACTACCGGTGGGTTCGTTCCCAAAATTGACTTTTTGCGCGAGGGACCGGTGGACAGCGGTGTTGGGGGAACGGGCGCGCGTTACGATTGGCAAGCGAGCGCATGGTTCAATCATTCCGCCGCAATTTGGGAGCGCTGCGTACGGCTGAAAAGTTCCGCACCGCGCGCTGAATAAGGTCCCTCACCCGAAGCTCGCTGACGAGCGTCGACCTCTCTCGATTGTGAGAGGGGAATACGTTACGCCGCTGCGGAGATGCGATCGATCATCGCGGGAATTTTGCTGCGCTTGGCGTGACCAGGCAGGCCGGCTGCCGCGACTCGCTCCATGTACTCGCTCACGACCAGCTTGATGAACTTCGCCGTCGCGATTCGGCCCTTGTCCACATTCGTCTTTTCCAGTCCGCCGCCGCAAATGATGATCATTGGCTCCAGCAGTTCGGGACTGCCGATCAATCCCAGCAGCGCGTGCTCAGTGTGCTCGAGATAGCCCTCGATCGCATCCGCTTCGAGCGGGCGATGCTTCAAATGGTAGCGCAGTTGGCCGAGTCCGTACGCGGTCTGACGCGCCGCGTCCTGCATCGCATAGCGCATGATCCTGCGATCGACATTGGTCGGTGCGAAGGCTGCTACCTGCCGATACACGACCAGCAGGAATCCGGCGAGCGACAGATTGATCGACACCGAGCCCTGCGGAAACTGATCCGCCCACAGCCATTCCTTGAGTCCCTGCTCCGCCGTCGCACTGGCGCGCCCGAGTCCGGCGCCGCCGAACAGCGCGCGCTTGCGAAACACTTCGAACAGCCGCGACGCGTCAAGCATCTGCGCGCACATCCAGCTCTTCAGCTCCAGGAAATCCTGATTGATCACCGCGACCCACTTCGACGGAAAGTCCATCGATACGATCTGGCATTCCTGCAGGAAGGTGTAGAGCTGCGCGCACGCCATCTCCAGTTCGGGAGCGAGCGGATGCGCGTGGAGCTCGGTCCACGGAATGTCGATAGCCGGCACCCATCGCCGCGCCTTCACCTCTTCGTAGAGTTCCGCGACATTGTCCGACCATACATCCGACTTGCGATTCACGACGTAGCCCATGTCCGGCAGCTTGCCGACTTTCTCACTCCCGCGCGACACCATCGACTGACTGGTGCGAACATCCTCGGGAATGTTGGTATAGCCGTAGCTGCCGACGTCCAGGTCCTGGTAGGTAAGTCCGCGCTTGGGTTCTGACGCGCGACCAGCTATGCGCTCTGTCTTAGCCTCGTACCAGTGCAGGCCCAAGTGTCCCTCCATAACCTTCTGCGCGGCCTGGAGGACCGTTTCGTCAACCGTGTAATCCTTGTCGGCGAAAAATGCCACTTGGGAACCTAATTTAGTTTTATGCCGGCACTTTCGGCGGCGGCTCGTCCCATCTCGTACATCATATAGAGCTTCGAACGATCGCGGCGCTCGGGCATCCCGCACTTGTCCAATCGCTCGAAATGCTCTTGCATCTGCTTGAGATTGAACTGGGTCGTGACTTTGATGCCCTGCTCGATATTTTCTTTCTTGAGTCCGCCGCCGGCCAGGATGATAAAAGCCTCGGTCAGTTCGGTCGCGGCCGCGCCGGCAAACGAAATGTTCTCGGCTTCGTCCAGATGTGCGTGCAGCACTTCGCGTTTTTCAGGAAAGTGTTCCAGGACATATTTGAAGTGCTGCATGCCGTAGCCGACGTGCCGCGCTTCGTCCTGCATCACGAGCCGGAAAATCTTCTTGTCCACGTCCGTCGGCGACAGGTATTCGCTGAAGCGGAACAGCGTCAGCACGTTGCCCTCCGCGACGAGGTGCAACGCCACGGACATCTCGCTGAAAGAATCAGCATCGCGCAGGTGCTTCAGCGCCATCTCGTTGATCGGGCTGGCCTGCATCAAGCCCCAGCCAGTCGTCAGCGCGCGCTTGCGGAAGACCTCGGCGTGACGCGCCTCGTCCATCGCCTGCGCCGCGATAAATGCCCGCACCTCGATAAATTCCGGGTTGAGCCGCGGCAGCCACATCGCCGGCGTGTCGGTCGCGATCATTTCCACTTCGGTCAGGAACGTCATTAGCTGCGACAGCGCCTTACCGGTCACTTCGGGTAGCTCGACCCCGTCCAGCCGGTCCCAAGGAATGTCGGTGGTGGCGTTCCACTGGCGCGACATCGCTTCCTCGTCATAGCTCTCGGTGTTGAAGGCCCATAGCTCGCTCTTGCGCGAGACCCAGGGCTGCGCATCGGGCACGCCTTCAGGAATTTCTGCGCCGCGCGGCGCATAGGATCGATTGTTGCGAACCTTCTCCGGAATATCGGAGTAGCCGTAGCTCCCGACGTTAAGGTCGCGATAGGTCAGTCCGCGGCGCGGATTGGCTTCCGCAGGACTGATCTTCTCGGTGGCAGACTTCATCCACGACAGGTCCATCTCGCCCGTCCTTATCGTGTATAGCCACTTGTCGATGAAATCCTTGTCCTCGGCAAAGTTCGTGGTCGAAAGGTATGCCATCGTCCTCGCGCCTCCGCGCCTAGTTGAAACTCACTTCGAGCTTGCTTGAGAGATCGAAAAATTCCTGGATCGATTCCATGAACCGGTAAAGTTTGTCGTGACCGTCGGGATCGTCGTAAACAATCTTCAGACGCTCGCCGAAATGGGCAAGAGTGTTGATGTCGTGCGATGAATCGGCCTCACCGTTGCGCCGGATGTTCTCGATCATCTCGCGCCAGACCCGCGAGTCGCCCTCGATTTGGAAATCGACTTTCTTCAGATCGATTGCCGGCACTTCAGTGATCTTCTTGAGGTCGAAAACCTCGAACTCCAGCACGAAGTTGCGCGCGTTGCCGTTGACGCCGACGCTGACGCCGAAGGTGGTGTCGATAAACCCGAGGCGGCGGAATTTTTCCTCGTTCGCGGTCATTTGCGCCTTGAGCGCCTCGAAATATTCGGTCGAAGGAAAGCTAATCGCCATAAAATCGATGTCCCGTACCGGTCTCCCGATAAATTGATCAATG
>JBOHWI010000368.1:0-3510 GCA_050736675.1 Binatus sp. (SeqCode) | reverse complement strand
ATACACGCCGCCGCCATCGCCACCACCGCGAACCGCGACGGTGCGGCGCGATCCGTCGCCCTCGATGCGAATCACGGGCAAGATGCCGGATGACGGGGGCCAGGAAGAAGGCCGCGGGATGTTCGGTGTCGTCGGATACGTGATCGCGGCGATCGTCGCGCTGGGTGGCGGCGCGTGGCTCGCGCTACATCTCAGCAGCAAGGGCCCGGAGGCCCCGGTGGCGAACGCGTCGCCGTCGGCGGTCGCGTCGATGGCAGCGCCGTTGCCGACCGGGCCGCTGGTGACGTTGGCGAATGCGATGGGAGTGCAGGTGACGGGCGAGTCGGCGGCGGCGCCGGAGCGCAATCAGGAGACGGCGCGAAAGTTTTTCGAAGGTCATAAAGACGGATTGCTGGACAGCTATACGCATACGCTGGCGGGCGACAGCACGATGCGCGACGCGATGATCGTGCGAGTCAGGGTGCTGCCCAACGGCAGCGTCGACGCGGCGTCGGTGCGGACCTCGACCAATCCGAATCCGGCGTTCGACGCGGAAGTGGTGAAGGACGTTTCGGCGTGGAATTTCGCTCCGTTCGGCGGCAGCCAGGTCGAAGTCGATTATCCCATAATTTTCACCAACGACCCGGCGACGCAGGACGCACTCGAATCGCAACTCGGCACCAAGCTGGCGGGACTGAGCCCGACAGAGGGGCCGGAATTCGCCAACGAGCAGCCGACGCCGGCCGCATCGGTAGCAGTGAGTGCGCCGTCGCCCGCGCCAGCCGAGACGCCGCCGATGAACGTGGTCGCGCCCGCGCCTGCCCCGCGCCCCAGGCATCACACGCCGAGGCGTCCGCCACCGACGCCGACGCTTACTCTGCAGCAGCGCGTGCTGCAGGTGCTCTCATCCAATCCGCGGACGCGGCGTGTGAACTGCTACACCAACGGCAGCACGGTGACGATTTTCGGCAAGGTGTTCGATAACGACGCCAAGCTGTACGCGGAGAAAGTCGTACGGCAGGTGCCGGGCGTCGGCAACGTGATCGATTCGCTGTCAACGGACCAGGCCGATTGGGCGGCGCGCCAGGCCGCGATCGCGTCGCAGCTTTATGCAGCGGGGTTAACCGAAGTGACGGTGAAAGTGATCGGCCACGACGCGTACCTTAATGGCACGGTCAAGACCGAGGCGCAAAAGCAGCAGGCGGTTACGATCACCGAGAACGCCTCACCGGTGCATGTGCGGGGCAATATCATCAGAGTCGTCCCCGGAAATATGTTCGGATTCTGATTCGCCTAGCGAGGCAGGACCGCCGAGAGTGATTAATCTCAAGCGCCGTGATACTATTGACACGGTTCGAGGCGAACGCTTATATGGCGGAAAGAGCGCCGACAGGGCGCTTTCACCAGGAGGACTCAATTTCCCATGGCTGATGCAGCACCTAGCACCCCAAAAGAAATCTTCGCGGCGATGCCCGGTCGCTTCAACAAAGAAGCGGCGAAAGGTTTGACGGCTACTTATCAGTTCGATCTCTCGGGCGACAACGGCGGCAAGTGGCATGTAGTGATCAACAACGATACGTGCGAGGTCAAAGAAGGCCCGGCTGCTTCGCCGAGCATCACGATCTCGATGACCGCGCAGGACTACGTCGATATGACGACCGGCAAGCTGAACGGGCAGGTCGCATTCATGAGCGGCAAACTTCGAATCGCTGGCGACATGGGTCTCGCGCTCCGCATGCAGAGCCTGTTTGCCTAATCCGTGAAACGAAGACACCAATGAATTGAACGCCGGCCGGAGCTGAAAGAGGCCCGGCCGGCGGAAAATCCGCCTGAAAGAATCCCACACAAATATCATCTCAAGCCGAAACGCGCCGATAAAATTCTGATTCGGTACGCAGTCGAGACACAACCTTATCCACTGATTCAAAGATCCGGGCCGCCGCGAACGCGAGCGCCGATAACAGTCAGTACATCTATTTCGGAAACTAAAAAATTCTGTTTCTTAAACAGTCCTAAGCAAGGAGGACAAATCCACGTCACAGGAAGAGAGAACGCCAATGAGTTCCGCGGAGGTTGAGGACGACCTCAACAAGCAAAGCGGAGAAGCGACCGAGGACGGCCAGGACAACGATTCGCTGGCCTCGAAACTGTCGAAGGAGCTCAGCAACTGGCGGCGCCAGCGCACCTCGTCGCGGCCCCGGCATTCTGACGGACCGAGTCAGAGCTTTTCGTCAGAGCCCGCGCGCACGATCAAGGTTCGCGGTCATGAGACTCTGGTTGTTCGCAAACCAAAGCTCGCCGGCAAGCCCCCCACCAATAATCACACGCCAAATAATCAGTAAGTAATCAGTTTTTTCACTGGCCGCGGTGGTGGGGTGGTGGGGCGTGCGGAAGAGCTAGGAGCGGAAGACTTCGACTGGCATCTCACGCGATGCTTGCCGGGCCGGATAGACCGTCGCGAGCAGGCAGAGAATCATCGAGGCCAGCGCGACGGCGGCAAAGTTCAACGGCGCGACGGCGATCGGCAGCGTCGAAATGCCGTAGATTTCGCGCGGGATGTGAATGAACTGGTAACGCGCCAGCGCGAAGCATCCGCCCGCCCCGAGGACTAATCCGGCAAGCGTTCCCGCGGCCCCGACAATCAATCCTTTCAGGACGAAGATCAGGCGCACGTCGCGCCGTGTCGCACCCATCGCGATCAACACCGCGATGTCCTTGCGTTTTTCCATCACGACCATGATCAGCGTCGCGACCAGGTTGAACGCGGCGACGCCAATAAGCATCACCAGCACCAGCGCATATACTCGCTTGAGAAGTTCGAAGCCGGCCGCGGCCGATTCGTTGAACTCGATCCAGTTCCGGACCCGGTACGGATTCGGGAATAGCTTGCTGACCGCGCCGGTGACCGCGTCGGTCTGGTCGAGGTTGGCCAGATGAATATCGACGCCGTCCACTTTGCCGACACGGCCGAAGAAATCCTGGGCGTGAGTGAGATCCATGAAGACCATGTTGGTGTCGATGAAGTTCATCCCCGAGTCGAAAATCGCACCAATCACGAATTGGGCGCTCTTGGTCGAGAGCGATCCGTCGGGCGAAATAATCAGCGCGACCATCCGAACCGCGTCGCCGGTCCTGGCCTTGAGCTTTTTCGCGAGGGTGACGCCGATGGCCAGGCCGCCGGTATTAACTGCCGGGGCCGCGGCGCCGGCGGGCAGTGCGTAGCTTCGCGCGAGATCGTCGAGAGTGCCCGCCGTCATGTACCGGCCCCATTGATCGCGCACAACCGGATTGTTGGGCTCGACACCGCGCACGACGACGCCGCCGATACCGCGTCCCGAACTGAGCATCGCCTGGCCGACGATATACGCCTCGGATCCGTTGACGCCGGGCACGGTGGCGACCCGCTTCTCGATGTCGGCGTAATTGTCGATGGACCCCTGCGAGTTGAGTATCTGGACCTGCGGGCTGAGCGCGAGCACGCGATCCTTGAGGCTCTGCTCGAAGCCGCCCATCACGGACAGCGTCATGGTG
>JBOHWI010000367.1:0-10417 GCA_050736675.1 Binatus sp. (SeqCode) | reverse complement strand
CGTACAGATAGATCGCCGCCGCCATCGACGGGTCGGCAAAATAGCCGTTGCCGAACAGCAGATGCGCGTCGCCGATTTTGGCCTCGGCGTGGAATCGCCCCTCGGCATCGGGCGTCGGAGTATGCATCACCTCGGCGCCGAACGCGTTCTTGAGAAAGTCGACGAGGTCGAGCTTCGCATAAAGATAAGGCGTAACTGTCGTGTAGCCGGGCTGAATATGCTTGTTCGTGGCGCTCATGGTTCCTCCCTGGCGATCGCGTAACTGATGTTACGCCCGCGTCGAGACTACTAAAACCTCCGGACGCCTCGAAAGGTAACGGTCCGATTGAAGCGGACGAACAGTGTTCGACTGTTCCCATCCGGCCGCATCTCTGCAAGCTCGCCATATGTTAGGCTCGGTAGGGCAATGAGTAACGGGCAGCGGGCTCGGCCGCGGCGCTACTATCTCGGAGGCATTATTGGAACTCTTACTGCATTGGCGAAATCAACTTTTGGTCGCGTCCATTGCTGCCGTGCTTGGCCTCGCGCCGCCGCTGGCGACCAATGCCCACGCGCAGGCGCAGGCTGCCGGAGCTTCGGCGGCGGATGAGAAAGGGATCCGCGATGCGACTGCGCTTTTCTATGACGCCATGAATAGCGCCCTGCACGGCGATCTCGCCCCAATCGGCGTCGTATGGTCCCATAGTGCCGATGTCACGGACCTGGGCGGGGTTGGCGACCGGGCGCTGGGGTGGAATGCGGTTCGCGCGGACTATCAAAATATGAGCAGGCTTTATCCTGACGGCCGGATCGCCCCGCAAGACGTCATCGTCGTCGTCGGCATCGAACTTGGCTATTCGGTCTGCAACGAGACCGGCCAATTGCGTTCACCGGAAGGTCCGATAGTCCACTTCACTCGACGCGCGACCAATATCTTCCGGCGCGAGGGCGGCAAATGGAAAATGGTCCACCATCACGCCGACCCGGGTTCCCTTCCTTCGCAAGGCCCCTCCCGCTAGCCGGCCTTTTGCCGATCCGACCCGGCGATGGTGGCGCGCGACCTATCGCGTCGTCAGCCGTCCTGCGTCAGCGATTTCCGGAACGCGCGATCGCGCTTCAAATGCCACTCGCGGCTCATCGCTTCTTCGCGCGATTCGTGGCGCTCGGCGTACAGCAGGAACCACACGCGGCCGCGCGTCGAGCGCGCGCCCGTGCCCGCGTTGTGCCGGGCGAGCCGTCGCTCGAGGTCGTTGGTCCATCCGACGTAAGTTCGATATCCCTCCGGACCGCAGCTACCGAGAACATAGACGAAGCATTCCATTGGCCAGCGGCCTCGAATTTCGACTATGTTCGATCCGAAGTTAACGACATCGGGGGAATTGTATGGGAACCGCCAACGGCCGCAAATCGATCTTTATCACCGGCGCCGCATCCGGCATGGGCCGCGAGACCGCGCGCCTGTTCCGCGAGAAAGGATGGTTCATCGGCGGGTACGACGTTAACGCCGACGGGCTGCGCGCGCTCGAAAAGGAATTGGGCGCCGACAACTGCGTCGTGCGCCGCCTCGACGTGACCGACAAATCAGACTACGAGCGCGCGCTGGCGGAATTCGGCTCGGCCACCGGCGGCAAGATGGACATCCTCTATAACAACGCCGGCATCGGCGTCGGCGGCTTCTTCGACGAGCAGCCGTTCGAGGATATCCTGCGCGTCGTGCGCGTGAACTTTATCGGCGTGCTCAACGGGATTCATTCGGCAATCGGTCTGCTGAAGGCGACGCCGGGCTCGCTGTGCTTCACCACGTCGTCCTCGTCTGCCACCTACGGGATGCCCGGAATAGCCGTTTATTCCGCCACCAAGCATGCGGTCAAAGGCCTGACCGAGGCGCTGTCGATCGAGTTCCGCCGCTACGGCGTCCGCGCAGCCGACACGCTGCCGGGTCTGATCGACACGGCGATACTGCCGCCCGGAACCGCCGAGCGCGCGCCGAAAGAAGGCATGTTCCGCCTGATTCCGGCGATGGAAGTCGCGAAGATCGTCTGGGAAGCCTACAACTCCGACAAGCTCCACTGGTACGTCCCCGAAGAGATCGGCGACCTCGACAAAGCCGCCGGCAACAATCCCGAGCAGGTCCGCGAGCAGATCGTGCAGATGATGGCATTCGCCGAGGCGCAGAATGCAAGCGCGAAGAAATAATCGAAGCATGTCAAAATTGTATGCGGGCTGCGCGCCCCGCACCCGCGGCAGGGATGACCCCTGCACCCGGTAATAGGAAAATCAAAGATGCGGGACTTCGTCCCTGTTAAAACTATTTTGGGAAGAGTGTCCAGGAGTATCCGCGCCGCTGGGCACGCGAACGCTCCGCGTCCCCGCGCCCAGAAACTTCCTGAAAGGGACCCGAAGGAAGCGTGAAACCCACCCGGGTTTCACGTTAGATTGAGTGATCTACCCTTCCCAACTAAGGAGGATCCCATGGCCAGCGGACACATTTTGAAGGAAGTCAAAGACGGCGTCGCGACGGTCACGCTCAATCGGCCCGAGAAACTGAACGCATTTTCGGGCACGATGGCGGCGGAGCTTTACGCGTCGTTCGCCGAGTACGACCAGGACGACGACGTGCGCGTGATCGTCGTCACCGGCGCGGGCCGCGCATTCAGCGCCGGTGCGGACCTGTCGAGCGGCGGCAATACCTTCGACGCCGACGCGCGCGCCGAGCGCCGCAATCGGCCGGCGCCTGCGATTCGGCCGTGGAACGTGCGCAAACCGATTATCGCGGCGATTAACGGGCCTGCCGTCGGCATGGGTATCACGCTGCCGATGCAATGGGACATCCGCGTCGCGGCCGAGAGTGCGCGAATCGGCTTCGTGTTCGTACGGCGCGGAGTAATTCCGGAGGCGCTCAGCCTGTGGACCGTCCCGCGAATGATCGGCGTGGCCAAGGCCAACGAACTGCTGATGACCGGACGGATTATCAGCGCGCGTGAGGCGCTCGAGTTCGGCATCGTCAGCCACGTGTGGCCGGACGCGGAGTTCATGACCAGGGTGCGCGAGATGGCGCTGGATATTGCGCAGAACACGGCCCCCGTGTCGGTCGCGATCACCAAGCGGCTGATCTACGCGCTGCTCGCCGAGCCCGAGATGGAGAAGGCGCAGGCTGCCGACACGCGCGCCTTCGTGTGGGCGGGCAAGCAGCCGGACGCGTACGAAGGCGTCAGCGCGTTCGTCGAGAAGCGCAAACCCAAGTGGAAGATGAAACCGTCGAAGGACGTCCCCGAATTTATCCCGACGATCAAGTAACCGAGCCGGCGGTAGCGGGCCCGGGCGGCACGCCGATCAACCGCAGGGTATTGCGGCTCGAGTCGGCGTTGCTGGCAGTGCTGGCGATAGCCGGCGCGGTGATCGAGTATCCGCTCGCGCTGGCGCTCAAGTCGCTCGACCGATCGGAACTCGCGCGCGCGCTGCCGTTCCTCGGCGTCACGATCGTGCTCGCGGCGCTGATACCGCTGGCGCTTCGACTCAACGGCGTGCTCGGGTTGCCGGGTGCGCCGTTGATCGCGGCAAAGATTGCGGGCGGGAGACTACATTTCTCGCTTCGCAGCCTGCTGAGGGTTTCGTTCGGCTACGCGATTCTGGCGGCGCTTGCGGGCGCGAGCGTACTGGCGCTCCTGATCGTGCCGCTGCTGCTTATACACGGCGTCCCCACCTTCAAATTCCCGAAGACGCCGATGCTGACGGTGACGCCGGGCCGTATCGCGATTACCGGGGCGTTGGTCGGAATCGTGGCCGCCGTCAGCGAGGAAATCCAGTTTCGATTCGTGCTTTACGCAATCCTCGGATGGATCGCGCGGCTGATGTCGCGCGATTCGCGCGGCCATCCGGGACGCCTCGCCCTGTGGATTGTAACGCTGGCGCAGGGCTACGCGTTCGGACTGGTTCACCTTGCGCCGTTGGCCGGAACGCTGTTCCATAGCACGTCGCGACTTCTGCTCGGCGGACTGGTGATGCCGCAGACGTGGGAAGGGGTTGTATTCGGGCGCTTGTATTTGCGGCGCGGGCTGGAAGCATCGATCATCGCGCACGCGTCGATGGACGCCGCGCTGTTCGCGTTGGCCGCGCTCGGAATGCTGGGGACTCACCTTGGGGCTGGATGAACGACGCGCGAAGGAGAATCAAAAATGCCGGAAATGGGCATCTACGAAACGATGCGCACGCTGCGCGCCGTCAGGCGCTTGCGGCCCGACGCGATACCGGACGAAGTGCTGCATCGCGTGCTCGAAGCGGCGACGTGGGCGCCGACGGGCGGCAACGTGCAGCCATGGCGGATCGTCGTGGTGAAAGATCGCGCGCTCAAGGAGCCGCTCGGCAAGCTCTACAATGAGCGATGGATCGCGTACTCGAAGCAGTATCGCGGCGCGATTCCCGCAAGCGCGCCGCCCGACGTGCGGGCACGCGCGGAACGCACGCTGGCGGCGGGCGATTACCTCGGTACGCACTTCGGTGAGACGCCGGTCGTCGCGATATTCTGTTTCAATCCGAAAAATATGGCGATCACCGACGCGAAGCAGCAGCGGCCTTCGGTGGTCGGCGGCGGATCGGTTTACACCGCGGTCGAGAACCTGCTGATCGCCTGCCGCGCCGAAGGATTGGGATGCGTACTGACAACGCTGCTGTGCGAATGCGAGCCGGAAGTCCGCAAGCTGCTGGCGATTCCCGATCCCTGGTACACGGCCGCGGCGATTCCGATCGGCTATCCGGTCGGCCGCGGGCACGGCCCGCTGATTCGGCGTCCCGTCGAGCAGCTCGCGTACCTCGACATGTGGGGCAAACAAATCTGACTGGGGCGGTCGCGACGATCAGAGATCGAGATGAAGGCGCATCGCGGGCAGCGAGACTGAAAGGTTTGCTGCAATCGTTATTCGTCCTACCATTGGTAAGACTCATGGCAGCAGACGGAGTATGCATGGGCGAGGTCGCCTAATCCTGCCATTCCAGCAACGAAGACCCGAGCGGCTGAGGCCCCCTCACGAAACCGGGTTTGATTTCAGGCATGTCGATGAGGCTCGGCAGGTAAGTGACCTTTCCGAACGGGCTCTCAATCGTGGTGACCGACGCGTTTTTCTCTTTCACAATATCGGCGAAGGCGAGCGTGCCGTTGAGCGCACTGCCGTCGAGGAGTCCGAGTTCCTGCGCCCACATGCACATCCGGGTGAGCGATACTCTAACCTGGTAGCTGCCGCCTTCGATCGCTCTGCGACGCAGTGCCGCTGCGACTCCAGCCGCGCCTGCGTAAGCGGCCAGGTAGTCGGCGAAAATCACCTGCAAGGGCATTATCGGCGCGTCGATCGCTCCCTCGGAGTCGACGTAACCCGATACGGCGACCGCGATCATGTCGAAGCCGCGGAAGTTAGCCCACTCACCTTCGAAATCGAAGCAGCGCAACTCGTGGGAAATGATCCCCGGTTTGCTGGTCGCAAGGCGGCGCGGCGAGATCCCGCGCTGGTCAAGGTTAAGATACGAGCAAGTGAAGACATCCGCCTGTTGCAGTAGGTCAAAGAAGCGGCGCGTGTCGGCTTCGTTGTCGAAGTCGCAATAGGCCGCGCGCTTTCCGATGTCGGTTTCCAGACGCCAGTTCACGTGGTCCGGGTAATTCGGTTTGGAGAGGTGCAATACGTCCGCGCCGAACTCGGCGAGCGTGCGTGCTGTGATCGGCCCGCCGATGACGTGCGTGCAGTCGAGCACACGGATGCCTCCCAGCGGAGTCTCGCAACCCTTGGGAAGGGGCACGGGATCGCTATCCCCGATTTTTTCAACTTCAATCACCGGCTTGGCCGCCAAGCGGCGCCCCACTGGATGAGCCGACCATTCCTCGGCGCTGCGCACCACGCCGATCGCGCCCGACTCCTGACGGATCGCAAGCTCCAGCGCTTCGGCGTCCCACTGCATGATCGCGGCCTCGGCGGCGCGCTGAGTGGGAGGACATTTGAGTACTTTGAACATCGCGTCTCGCAGACGTGGATAGAAAAGTTCAATTTTAACGAAGCGCCCGTCGCGGGTCGGGTAGAACTCGCCGCTCAAGGGAGAATCGACGCCGACACCGGACCCGTAATCGGTGAAAGGAAGCTGGCGGCCGTTCTGACGCATGAAGGCGATGCCGTGATGTTGGTGCACGGCATTGCGCACGTTGGTCGTTACGCTCTGGGGCTTCCCACCGCGCAGCTCCCATAGCTCGCCAAGCGCCATGCCGAACGCCGCCTGGGATGCGGCCATGAGCTCGCCGAACCGGTGCCGCGAGGCCAGAATCGGATCTTTTCCCTGGATTGTTACGCTGCCCTTGTGATCTGATTCGCGCAGCCCTATCGCCGCCAGAATCATGTCCAGCGCCTGTTGCGAGGTTTTTGAGTCAACGGTCGCCATGCTTTGTATCCTTTGGTTTTAAGAAAATCGTGCTTTGAACTTTTGGACTTGAGGTACTTTCTCGGACAGCCTACGACGAGCTGAGCGTTCGCTCATCTGATCTCACCCGTCGTTGCTTCTTCGCTCACGCTTCAGAATACCAAGTCCTGCGCACGGTGGAAGTACGGGAATCCGGACAGTTCAAAGATTTGCGCTCACTTCCGATGCGCGGCGTGGCTCGGCGCTCCCCCGTGCGCTCAATCCCAGAGCGGCGGCTTGCGCTTGATCCACGGCTGGGCTTGTTCGAGTTGGCCCGCAAGCTGGATCAGCGTTGTCTCATCGCCGTAGCGCGCGCCGAACATCGCGCCGATCGGGATGCCTTCCTGATTCCAATGGAGCGGTAGCGAGATCGCGGGCTGGCCGGTGATGTTGTAGACCGGGCACGGTATCGCGAAGTCCGTCAACGTCTGATCGAGCAGCGTCGTGTTCGGACTCATAAAGTCGATCGCGCCGATTCTCAACGGTGGCTGACCCAGCGTCGGCGTCAGGAACAGGTCGTGCGACTCGAAAAAAGCCGCGAACTGGCGCGAAGCCTGCTGCAGCATCACCTGCGCGATCATATACTGCGACGCCGATACCTTCGCGCCCTTCTGGTACATGTTCCAGGTGAAAGTCTGGAACTTGTCCGCCGTCGGTTCGGCACCGGTCATCATCCGGGCGCCTTCGATCGAGAGCGCGACCCCCGCCGTATAGACGATATCGAAGAACTGCGCCAGCATCTGGTAGTTGAGTTGAGGCATCGCCTCTTCGACCTCGTGTCCCAGTTCCGCGCACAGCTTGGCTGCGGCTTTGGCCGCATCGACGCAATCCGGATGTATCTTGCCGCCCAGAGGATTATCCGTCGAGAATGCGATTCGAAGCCGTTTCGGCGGCGTTGACGCCTCCTGCATATAGGGCCGGACAGGCGGCGGCGGAAAATACGGATCGCCCGGCATCGCGCCTGCAGTCGCGTCGAGCGCGGCTGCGCAGTCGCGCACGGTCCTGGTGAGCACATGCTCGACTATGAGGCCGCCCAGCACGTCGCCGAGATTCGGCGCCAGTGAAATGCGTCCGCGGGTCGGCTTGAGCCCGACCAGGCCGCAGCACGCCGCCGGGATTCGAATCGAGCCGCCGCCGTCGTTGCCGTGCGCGACCGGCACGATTCCCGCCGCTACCGCTGCAGCGGAACCTCCACTGGAGCCGCCGGGCGTTCGCTCGAGGTTCCACGGGTTGCGCGCCGGCCCGTAAAGGCGCGACTCGGTCACCGGCGGAATCCCCAGCTCGGGCGCGTTGGTCTTGGCGAACGGGATGAAGCCTGCGCGTTTGTAGCGCGCTACCACTTCGGAGTCTGCCGGCATCGGCGTGGCGGGGATAAAGGCGCAAGCCGAGCGCGTCGGCATCCCGGCGCAGTCGCCCATGATGTCCTTGAGCAGCATCGGCACTCCCTCAAATGGCGCCGTGCCGGCCCTGCGATCGCGCGCCGAAGCGAGTGCGCGATCGTAGTCCTTGAACACGATCGCGTTGAGTTTGCCGTTGTGTTTTTCGGCGCGCGCGATAGCCGCTTCCATCAAATCGGCCGGCGTGACCTTGCGCTCGCGCACCATGCGGCCCAAGGCAAGGCCGTCGAAGGTGGCGTACTCGTTGAATGCCATGAACTTATTGCTCTCCGATGCGAACTTACCCTGCGGAGCGTTGCTTTACCAAGGGGTCCATCGACCACCCGAATCATGTGCGTGCACACGATTCAGCTCTGGTTCTCCGGGTGACCTAAACAAACCAATCTGTCGGTCTAAGGTCGCCTTTGATGATCGCTGCCTCCATTGTTCTCCGGATAACGCCGCCGTTTGCACCCGACCAAACCGAAAAGAGGAGAATGCGGACTGGGCTAGGTCCGGATTTGCCCTTTCATCCGAATATCCAGAGCAATGTTTGTGCTCGGAGAGAGATACAATGCGCCGCTTCCTTAGAATTATTCCGATCGTTGCGACGATCCAGGTTCTTACCGCTATATCGGCGTTCGGCTTCCACCTGGATCCCTTACCCGATCCGGAGCCGCCCTTCGTGATTTGCCAGGACCAGCGGTACGCACTATGCGCCGAGGCAAGTTGCTTCATCTATGACGGTGTTGCTTACTGCAAGTGCGACATTGAGCAGGGCAACAGCATAAGTCTTCAGCTCAGCTACTCAAGCCCCACGGGCGAGAAAAACGTTTGCGATGTTAACCGGCAGGGCAGGACTAATGGCTATATGGTGAGTACCTTCAGCCTTCCGAAAAACGTGATGAAAGGCGGTAACGCTGCGGTTTACACCTGCCCCGGATCGGCTGACGCGGGAAGCGGGGTGGTCGCGCCCGTAGCCTATGGCCAATGCGACGGCGGCCTTTGCTTCAAGAGCACCCGGGGCCAAAGGATACCGGGCTTCACTGGCCACCTGCGCAAGGACGAAATCCTTTGCTCCTGCCCGATAGCAACTGGCGCGACACCTGGCAGCTCGGATAGCTTTGGCTATCAAGTGTTCGGCGCGTACGATCCCACGGCGCCCATCGGAAGCCGTTGTGACGCCAATGCCTGCGCAGCCTGCACCGTATCCAATCCTACGGCTAATGGAGCCATGCTGCAGGTCGGAGCCCCGACCGGAAGCGGAAAATTCCTTGCGCTAAGGCTGGATGGACCGCCGATCCCGGATATCAATGTGTGTCTATGCTCATGCCAGGCTTCGGGCATGGACGGCGCCGTTTCCTGTACGACCGCGGAAGACCAGACGCCCTAGTCGAGCTTTGAGTGGCCAACAGGATTGGGCCCTAGGCCCCGAACCAGCGACGATACCGCCAGAAGTAAGGAATCAGAATCGCCGGAGAAGCGAACGAGCTCAGGTTGATCAGCATCTCCAAAATCATGCCGCCGTCGAGCGACGCGTATTTGCCATGTTCCAGATTGTAGAGCGTGTCCATGCAACCCAGATAGACGGAGGCGCCGCTCGCGACCAGCGCCCACAGGACAGCTTGCGGTAGTCGCCGCGCGCAATTGATCGCGCACCAGGCTGACGCGAAGGCCAGCCATGCGTCGGCCACGGGGAAAGCGCGCTCGAAGTCCAGGTAGGCGGCGTCGCCGCTCGTCCGCACCGCGCCGGTTGTGAAGAAGAGGATCCAGTAGGTCGCGCTCCACGCGACCGTGAGCCAGAGCCACACTATTACCGCGGTCAGCGCGAACGGCGCCTTCTCGCCGGTGCCGCGGGAATTTATAGCCGCAGCTTCGCTCATCGCGCGCGTTCAATCTCGAGATCAGTTCGGCAAGGCATAACTATGACGCGAGAGAGTATGGCTTCTCGAGCCTCAGCAAAATACTCGGCTGAAAAATCTCGCAGTCAGCCATGCCCGTATCACGCTCGCGGTCCGCGGCTCGATCTGCGTCTCGGCGCGGCGTCATCGCGACGGCGCAGGCGCCGGCTCCGCGACCAGGCGCGCCGTCATCGGATGCGACTCATGCCGAACCAGAAAATCCATAAAGTACTTATCCGCCATCGCGGCTGCGACCTTGTCCGTCATATCGGGCGCGGGATCCAGTCGAACTCTGTCGAACTCCCGGTCGCCAACCTTCACCTTGAGGTAAGGGTTGGTCGTGTTCGCCTGAACTCTTCCGAACGAGCGGCTGCCGAGCCGAACGTAGAGTTGCCCGTCGAGCACGACCAGCCACAGCTTCGACCAGTGCTCGCCCTCCTCGGGGGCAGTCGTCATGATCTGGAGTGTGCTTTGGTCGCGGAACGCATTGGGGTTCCATCCGGGCGCCACACTGTCTGCGGCGCCGGCCGCTCCCGCAACAAGCGCTATCCAAAGGGCGATCAAAGCTGCAGCTGAGCCGGCTGCCGTTTGGATCTTCATCGGTTCGCCTCCATCTTGCGCGCTGCGGCCGGTTTGCGTTGGAAAGTGTGGGGAAATCCTTGCGGGGGAAGGATTTGAACCTTCGACCTCCGGGTTATGAGCCCGGCGAGCTACCAGACTGCTCCACCC
>JBOHWI010000366.1:0-2268 GCA_050736675.1 Binatus sp. (SeqCode) | reverse complement strand
TTTTTGGGGTTTCGGCGGCGGCGGCTTGTTCGGCACCGTTCATCCGATCGCGACCGTCAATGGCCAGCGGATACTTGGCGATCAAGTCGACCGCGAGGCCACCCAACTGCGTCAGGCCGTGCAACAGATATACGGCGCCAACGCGCAGGCTGTCCTCAAGAACATCAACATTCGCCAGGAGGCGGTCGAGCGGCTCATCGAGAACCAACTGGTCGGCGAGGAGGCGCGCCATCTCGGCATCAGCATCAGTGACGCGGCGTTGCAGGCCAAAATCGCCACGGAGACGGTGTTTCAGCGCGACGGCCAGTTCGACTTCGACACCTACCAGAACGTGCTGCGCGACAACAATCTGCTGCCGGCGGAATACGAACGCGAGGAGCGCGATCGCATGATCGCCGACACGCTGCGCAACATGATCGACAACGGCGTGCAGGTAAGCGACGATGAAGCGCGGCACGCCTACAATCTTGCCAACGAAAAGATCGGCTTGCGCTACATCGAGCTGGCCTACAGCGATTTCAGCGCAAAAATTTCGCCGACCGAAACTCAGATCGCCGACTACTACAACAAGAACAAGGAGCAATTCCGCGAGCCCGAACGCATCAAGCTGTCCTACCTCCACTACGAGCCGCTGGTATTGGCGGCCAAGTACACGCCGCCCGACAAGGAAGTCGAGGACTATTACAAGCGCAACGCCCGGACTCGTTTCACGCATCCCGAGCAAGTTCACGCGCGGCATATCCTGATCGCGGTGCCCGCGGGCGCGACCGAAAAGGAGAAGGCGGCGGCCAAGGCCAAGGCGCTCGAGGTGCTCAAGCAGGCCCAATCGGGGTCCGACTTCGCCAAGTTGGCGATCAAATATTCGGACGATACGTCCAACAAGATGCAAGGCGGCGACCTCGGGACGTTCGGACGCGGCCAAATGATCAAGCCCTTCGAGGACGCCGTGTTCGCGATGAAGCCGGGGCAGATCACGATGGTCGAGACGCGCTTCGGCTTTCATATCGTCAAGCTCGAAGCGTCCATACCGGCGCATACCGACACGCTGGCCGAGGCGAAGCCAAAAATAATCGAAGAGCTGCGGACGCAGGCTGGAGCGAAGCTCGGGCGCGAGGCGGCGCAGGAGGACCTGGCGGCGGCGCTCGGGGGGGCCAAGCTGGATGACCTTGCGAAGAAGCGCGGAATCGACTCGGTCGAAACACCCTTGTTCGCGCAGGGAGAGCTCGCCGGCGGTATCGAGAAGGATCGCCAACTGATGGAGGCGGCGTTCAAGCTCGAAGCGGGGCAGGTGGCGCTGGTGCCGGAGAAGGGCGCGCCTTACGTGATCAAGCTGCTGGTGCGGCAGCCGTCGCGAATTCCGGCGCTGAAAGATATCGCATCGCAGGTGCGTGAGGCGCTGATTCGCTCGACCGCCCAGGCCGATGCGAGCCGGCAGGCGCAAAAGACACTCGCGACGATCAAGGGCCCGGCGGACTTTGACAAAGCAGCCGCATCGAACAAGCTCGCGATCCAGAATGTCGATCCGTTTGTGCGCGCCGGCCGCAGCGTTCCGGGTATCGGCCAATTTCCCGAGGTGACCGACGCGGCCGCCGCCGTACCGGTAATTCCGGGCGTAGTCGATCACGTGATGGAGAGAGAGGGCAACTCGTATCTGTTCGAAGTCACTTCGCGCGCCGAACCGACTGACGACGAATGGAAAAGCGCGCAGAAGGCCTTCATGCAGGAATACGTCGAACAGCGCCGCGCGCAGGCATGGACGCATTTTCTAGATCAGCTTAAAGACCAGGCCAGGATAAATATCGACACCGACCAGCTCGCGGCCGGCGGGTCGTCAACCTAAAGGAGCGCGCCCGCGCGCGGCATAACACTGCGATGAAATCCGACCCCGACGAGCCTCCAGCGCTCAATTCAGCGGGCGCCGACACCCACGAGTTTTTCCTTCCCGGCGCGGGAGTTAGCGCGCTGCTGATTCACGGCCTGACTGGAACTCCGTATGAGATGCGCTATCTCGGCGAGCAGCTGGCGGCGCGCGGGGTGCGCGTGCACGGGGTCAAGCTCGCGGGTCACGCGGGGATGCCCGAGGAACTGGGCGAAGCCGGCTACGACAACTGGTACGAAAGCGTGGTCAACGGGCTGGAGGAGCTGCGCCAATACGGCGAGCCAAACGTGGTGGTGGGATTGTCGATGGGTGCCGTGCTGGCGGCGCGGCTGGCGGCGGATCAGGGTGAGTCGATCGCGGGACTCGCGATGCTGGCGCCGGCGTTTTTT
>JBOHWI010000365.1:0-2699 GCA_050736675.1 Binatus sp. (SeqCode) | reverse complement strand
GGGCTGCGCGCCCCGCACCCGCGGCAGGGGTGACCCCTGCACCCAGTGAAGGAGAAGGATGCGGCGCTTCGCGCCTGTTAGAACTATTTCGGGGAAGAACTCTCCAGATGCGGTCGCGCCGGGCGCGACCGCATCTTCGCGTCCTCGCGCCAACACTTCCTAACAGGGACGAAGTCCCGCATCCGAATACCGGGTGCAGGGGTCACCCCTGCCGGGGGCGCGGGGCGAGGAGCCACGCATTTCAATTTCGGGTACGATCGCTGTTATGGACTCGGTTGCTCCTCACGTCGTGATTATCGGTGGCGGGTTCGGCGGGATCGCGGCGGCGCGGGCGCTCAAGCGGGCGCCGATTCGGCTGACGATGATCGATCGCCGGAACCATCACCTGTTTCAGCCGCTGCTGTACCAGGTGGCGACGGCGGCGCTGAATCCGAGCGATATCGCGTCGCCGATCCGGCGGATCCTGCGTCAGCAGCGTAATGCGAGCGTGATTCTCGGCGAGGCGGCCTCGATCGACACGCGGCGAAAGATCGTGCAGCTCCTCGATGGCGAGGTGGCGTACGACTATCTGATCGTCGCGACCGGCGCGATGCATTCGTACTTTGGGCACGACGAATGGATGGAAGCGGCGCCCGGGCTGAAAACGCTCGAAGACGCGGTCGAGATTCGCCGCCGCGTGCTGGTCGCTTACGAAGCCGCCGAGCGCGAAGTTGACGCGGCGGAAGTCGCGAACTGGATGACGTTCGTGATAATCGGCGCGGGACCGACGGGGGTCGAGATGGCCGGCGCGCTCGCCGAGATCTCGCGGCGCGTGCTGGAGCGCGATTTTCGCAAAATCGATCCCGGCAAGGCGCGAATAGTCCTGATCGAGGCCGGCCCTCGCGTGCTGCCCGCGATGTCGCCCGAGGCGTCGGCGAGTGCGCGGCGGCAATTGGAGCGCCTCGGCGTCGAGGTGATCACGAATTCTGCGGTGATGGCGGTTGACGATCGCGGCGTTGAGCACGGCGGCATGCGGCTGGATTCGCGCACCGTCATTTGGGCCGCAGGCGTGGCCGCGTCGCCGCTGGGCAAGGCGCTTGGCGCCGGCGTTAAGCTGGATCGCGCGGGCCGCGTGATCGTGAATCAGGATCTGTCGGTGCCGAACACCGACAGCGTGTTCGTGATTGGCGACCTTGCATCGATTACTTCAGATGGAAGACCGGTGCCGGGACTATCGCCGGCCGCGCTGCAGGAAGGACGGCATGCGGCGAAGAACATCGTCCGAATGATTCGCCGTGAACCGACGCTGCCGTTCCACTACCGCGACAAGGGGACGCTCGCGACGATCGGCAAGGCCGCCGCGGTGGCCGATATCGCGGGGCTGCATCTCAGCGGACTCGTCGCATGGCTGATGTGGCTATTCGTGCACATTTTCTTTCTGATCGGATTTCGCAACCGTTTCATCGTGATCGTCGAATGGGCATGGACTTATGTGCGCAACGATCGCGGCTCGCGATTGATCACTGGCGACGTCGAGCCGCTACTGGAACGCGGCGAGAAGCCGGAGAATCGCGATCGAATGCTGTCGGAGTGAGCGGGCACAGTCGGTCGGCGAGGATCCTCGCTCAATCCTTCGGTGCGGATTGCTTCAGCAGGGCGTCGATGCGGGCGGCGCGCTCGAGACCCGGGTCGAATTCGAAATCCAGCTCGGGCGTGTAGCGAAGACCCAGCGACTTGCCGAGTTCGCGGCGGATGAAGCCGCCGGCGCTCCTGAAGCCGGCGACCGCGGCGGGCGCGCGCACGGAACCCTCAAGATGGGAGAAATAGACGCGGCCGTGGCGCAGGTCGTCGTCCATCCTGACGGCGGTCAGCGTGATGCCGCGCAGGCGCGGGTCGCGCAAATCGCGCACCAGCAGGCCCGAGAGTTCCCGCAGGACAGCTTCGGCGACGCGCTCCGGTCTTCGACCTTCAGGCACTGATTTTCCCCGGCGTCAGTAGTTGATAATTTCCAACTGCTCGTCGCCGAGCGGGACCAGGCCCAGCGAATCGATAAAGTTCACGACCTCGCGCAGCGCGCTGTCCACGAACGCGCGATCGCTGCCGACCTGCGCGATACCCAACTCGGCGCGCTGCCACATGTCGTGGTTGTCGGACTCTGCGATCGAGACGTTGAACTTGTTGCGCACGCGATCCTTGATCGCGCGCAGCACTTGCCGCTTGCCCTTGAGCGAATGATTCTCCGGCAGAAACAAGGTCAGCCGCATGATGCCGATGACCATGACAATACGCCCCCTCCGCCAACGCGCTCGCCGCGCGCCCGGAACGATCAACCAACCCGTACTCTAAGGCTGAAGCTGCTTTTCGACCGCCGCCGGACCGCGCACCGTCTGAGGACTGGGCGCGGCGAGTTTGCGCAGAATCGCTTCCATCTCGAACGCTTCGATGATGTCTTCGGGCTTCACGTCGTTGAAATTCTCGAGCGCGATACCGCATTCGTAACCCTGTGCGACTTCGCGCGCGTCGTCCTTAAAGCGCTTGAGCGTGGCGAGCTTGCCCTCCCACACCGGGCGGCCATCGCGCACCAGCCGCGCACGGGCGCTGCGCACGATCTTGCCGTCGACCACCATGCATCCCGCGACGGTGGCGCCGGGCACGTTGAAAATCTTGCGGACTTCGGCGCGGCCGAGGGCTTTTTCGCGATAGGTCGGCGCGAGCAGTCC
>JBOHWI010000364.1:0-1584 GCA_050736675.1 Binatus sp. (SeqCode) | reverse complement strand
GGTTTCCGCCGTGACTGCGGCGGAGAAGTCCGGCAGCAGGCCGCGTTGAAGCATCGCACGTCGCGCGATGCTCCTGAGCTGGTTCCTACAGGGCGCAGTGGCTTGATTCATCGGCGCATCATAACCTACCGCGCGTCCCGCCCAACAGTGCCGAGCGTTTTCATGTCCGTTTCGGCTTCCTTCACGGCGCGGCTGACCGGCGTTAGAATCCAGTATGAACCGCAGAAGACAAGTATGAGGCCTTCAGATCAAATCTCGATAGATGTTCATGCGCACGCGATCGTTCCGGAAGCCGAGGTGATCGCGCGGTCAGATTCCGGATGGGCGCGCGCGAACGAAACGGCCCCGCGTGATACCGGACACGCGTCGACGGATCGCAACCGAATGCTCATGACGACTGTCTACCGGCCCAAATTCGCCGATGTCGAGGTTCGACTGCGCGACATGGACGCGATGGGAATCGACGTGCAGGTGGTCAGCCCGGCGCCGCTCTATCACTACTGGGCCGGCCGCGACCTGGCGCGCAGGATCGCTGCGCGCACTAATGAGGGAATCTCGGCACTGTGCGCACGACGCTCGGACCGCCTCGTCGGGCTTGCGATGCTCTCGATGCAGCAGCCTGACCTCGCCGTCGAGCAACTCGGGCACGCGATGGGCATCCTGAAGCTCAAGGGCGCGATCATCTCGACGCACGTCAATGATTGTGAACTTGGAGATCCGAAATACGATCCACTGTGGAGCAAGGCGCAGGAGCTGGACGCGCTGATCTTCATGCATCCGGCGGGATGCACGCTTGGAGAGCGGCTGTCTCCCTACTACCTGTCCAATCTCATCGGCAATCCGGCCGACACGACGATCGCGCTCGCCCATCTGGTGTTCGGCGGAGTGTTCGATCGTTTTCCACGGCTGAAATTGTGCGCCGCTCACGGCGGCGGCTACTTTCCGTTTTATGTGAGCCGCTTCGATCACGGATGGAAGGTGCGCCCCGAGGCGCACACCTGCCGCGAAGCGCCCAGCCGCTACCTGAACCGAATCTGGTTCGATTCGCTGGTCTATTCACCTGAACAACTGGAGTTCCTGGTCCGGCGCGCCGGCGCAGACCGGATAGTCATCGGGACTGATTATCCATTCGATATGGGAGTCGAAGACCCACTTGAGCGGCTCGACGCCGTAGCCAGATTGGCCGCAACCGAGCGCGCAGCAATCCGCGGCGAAAATGCAGCGCGCCTGCTGAACCTGAGCAGCGAACGATGAGCACGACGCACCATCTGATCGTGAACGGCAATTCGCACGAAGTAGCGGTGGATCACTACGATACTCCCCTGCTGTACGTGCTGCGCGACGAGCTGGGTCTGAAGGGAACCCGCTTCGGCTGCGGCAACGGCGATTGCGGCTCGTGCACGGTGCTCGTCGATGGACGCGCGGCAAAGTCCTGCGAGCTTCCGGTCTGGTCGGTCGATGGCAAATCCATACTGACGATCGAAGGGCTGGGCACGCTCGAGCACCTTCATCCGATCCAGCAGGCAATCCTCGATTTCCAGGCCGGCCAGTGCGGTTACTGCCTGGCCGGAATAATTATGAACG
>JBOHWI010000363.1:0-10668 GCA_050736675.1 Binatus sp. (SeqCode) | reverse complement strand
GGAGCTGGTCGAGAACTCGCTCGACGCGGGCGCGCACTCGGTCAGCGTCGAGATCCTCGGCGGCGGCTCCGCATTAATCGCGGTCGCCGACGACGGCTCCGGCATGACGCGCGCCGACGCAATCCTTTCGCTGCGACGTCATGCGACTTCCAAGATTCGGAGCGCTGCCGACCTGACCGCCATTCGCACGCTCGGATTTCGCGGCGAAGCGCTCGCCTCGATCGCCAGCGTGTCGCATCTGCGGATGCAAACGCGGCGCGCCGCCGACGACCACGGAGTCGAAGTCGCCGCCGAAGCCGGCAACATCGAGGATACTCGAACCTGCGCGATGGCGGCGGGAACTCGCATCGAGGTCCGCCAGCTGTTTTTCAACACTCCCGCGCGGCTCAAGTTCCTGAAGACGATTGCGACCGAGCAGGGCGCCATCGCCGAGTCGTTCCAGCGCGTCGCGCTCGCCAATCATCACGTCGCATTTCGCCTGTCGGCCGACGGCCGCACCGTCTTCGATCTGCCGCGCGCCAACTCGGTGCTCGAACGGTTCCGCCAGGTGTTCGGCCCGAAGATCGCTTCGAAGATGCTCGCGTTTGACCTCGGCCGCCCCGGAATTCGCGCGCAAGGGCTGGCAGCCACCAGCCAGGAATCTTTCGCGACGGGAAGAATGATCTTCACGTTCGTCAACGGCCGTTCGGTTCGCGACCGGATGCTGATTCGCGCGATCGAGCAGGCCTTCCAGACGCTCATCCCGCGCGGCCGCCATCCGGCCACGCTGCTGTTCGTCGAGATACGGCCCGAAGAAGTGGACGTTAACGTGCATCCGATGAAGACCGAGGTGCGGTTCCGCAACGGCGGCGCAGTTTTCGACATCGTGTATCACGCGATTCGCGACCGCTTGGCGGACCAAACCGAAACTTCGCCCGTCGCAACTCTGTCCGCGCCTTCGACCGATGACGCCGCGATGGGACTAATCACGATGTCGCCGCCGAACGAGCCGGATCGCGCGATCCGCCCGGATGCGAATCCGCGCGGCGACGCGCCCCTGCGGCTCGTGCCCGATTCGCCGAATCGCGCCGCGTTTCAGCGCCCGCTGACACTTGCCTACGATCGTGACGCCCGCCCTGCCAGTGCCGCGGCGACGGCGCTTCCCGCGGCGCCAATCCCAATGTACTCACAGCTCCGCATGATCGGACAGATCTTCGCCGGGTACATCGCGCTCGAGACCGAGGAAGGTTTGCTGCTGATCGATCAGCACGCGGCGCACGAGCGCGTTACGTTCGAGAAGCTGCGCCGCGAACTGCGCGACGGCGGCATTCGCACCCAGGCGATGCTCGCGCCGGTGTCGGTCGAGCTCAATCCCGCGCGCGCGTCGCAAGTGCATGGCGCGCTGAGCGAGCTGCGCGCGATGGGCTTCGATGTCGAGCCGTTCGGGCCGACGACTCTGCTGCTCAAAGGTGCGCCGGCAGTGTTCGGGCCCGAAGGCGGCGCGAAGCTGCTCGGCGACATGATCGAGAGCATGGGCGATGCCGGCTTTCGCGGCGGCGGCGAAGCCGCGTTCGAGAATTGGCTGAAGCAACTCGCGTGTCACGGCTCGGTTCGCGTCGGGCGCGTGCTCGAGCCGGCCGAAATACATTCGCTGCTCGCGGAACTCGATCGCACTGAGTTCAAGACCAACTGCCCGCATGGGCGTCCGGTGCATATTCAGTTCGGACGCGGTCAAATCGAACGAATGTTCCGTCGATGAGCTTTGCAGTGTCGCAGATTAGCGCGTCGCTAGGACCGGCGAGGATAGCGGTCGGCTTTATTGTCGGCCCGACCGGAGCCGGCAAGTCCGCGCTCGCGGTGCAGGTGGCGGAACGCTCGGAGTGCGAGATTGTCAACGCCGACTCGCGTCAGTTTTATCGCGGAATGGATCTCGGTACGGCGAAACCGTCGGCGCAGGATCGCTCGCGCGTGCCGCATCATCTTATAGACGTGCGCGATCCCGACGAGACGCTCGACGTGGCCGAGTTCGCGCAGCTTGCGCGCGGGGCGATCGAGGAGATCGCGGCGCGCGGGCGAAAGCCGCTGGTGGTTGGCGGCAGCGGGCTTTATCTGCGCGTGATCCGCGGCGGAATCTTTCGCGGTCCGGTCGCATCGCCGGAAATTCGTAGCCGATTGGCGAAGGCCGCCGCGGAGAATAGCGTCGCGCAGCTGCATCAGCGGTTGCGCGAGGTCGATCCCGAGGCCGCGAATCGAATCGGAGTCAACGACTTGTACAGAATCGTCCGCGCCATCGAAGTCTTCGAGCTGACCGGCGAAACGATTTCAGCGCATCAGCGGCGGCATCGATTCGCCGACATCGGCTATGACACTTTGACGATCGGCGTCGAAGTCGAGCGCAAAAGACTCTACCAGACAATCGACCGGCGCTTTGATGCGATGATGGCGGCCGGGTTTGTCGCGGAAGTGCGCTCGCTTATCGACGCCGGATACTCGCCCGAGAAGCCTCCCCTGAGTACCATTGGATACAAGCAGATCGCGGCGCATCTGCGCGGCGAGATCGCGCTCGACGAGGCGGTAGCACTGGCCAAGCAGGAATCGCGGCGGCTTGCCAAGCGCCAACTCACGTGGTTTCGCCGCGAGCCGGACATCGTGTGGCTTGACCCTGAGCGCGGTGCTCAGGATGCTCCTGGTCTGTTCGAGAAGTTTTTTGAGCGTGAATCACGTTGAGGAATAATTCGAACGGACATAAGGGGCGCGGCGGAAAGAACCGCGGCAACGGAGTCGCGACGGTCGCGGGCACGGGCGCGGAGCCGCTCAGCGCGATCGAGCGCGTGCGCCTGGCGCGGCATGCGAATCGGCCGCAGACGCTCGACTATATCGACTTGCTGATGCGCGACTTCGTCGAGATACACGGCGACCGCCGCTTCGCCGACGACGGCGCGATCGTCGCGGGGCTCGCCTATTTCGGGCGCCGCGCGGTGGCCGTCGTAGGCCATCAGCGGGGCCGCTCGACCACCGAGAGAATCAAGCGCAATTTCGGCAAGCCGCTGCCCGAGGGCTACCGCAAGGCGACGCGCGTTTACGAACTGGCGGAGCGGTTCAGCCTGCCTGTAATCACACTTATCGACACGCAAGGCGCCGAGTCCGGAGTCGGTGCGGAGGAGCGCGGACAGACCGAGGCGATCGCCCGCAACCTCGAGCTGATGGCGCGGCTGACGGTGCCAATCGTCGCGTGCGTGATCGGCGAGGGCGGCTCGGGCGGCGCGCTGGCGCTCGGGGTGGCGAACGTCGTGCTGATGCAGGAGAACGCGTGCTACTCGGTGATCACTCCGGAAGGATGCGCGGCGATTTTGTGGCGCGCGGGCGGCGAGGAAAACGTCGCGGCGGCGGCGTCGGCGCTGAAGTTGTCGGCGCCCGACTTGCTGGAGCTTGGTTTGATCGACGAGATCGTGCCTGAGCCCGTCGGCGGAGCGCATACGGCGCCTGCCGAAGCCGCGCATCTGATCGGCGCGGCCCTGGCGCGCCACCTGGAGCGGCTGGTCAAGCTGAAGCCGGCGGAGTTGCGCCGCGCGCGCGAACGCAAGTTCGCCGCGATGGGATCGGCGTACCTGACCCGCGGCCACGTCGAGGGCGATCGCTCGATCGAGTAGCGATTCACTCGATTGAATGTGAAACCTCTCCGGGTTTCACGCTTCCCTGGGCACGAATAACCAGCACCCTGGAATCAGGAAAAGATGCGCGCGCTTCGCCGCTGTTAGAACGTTTTAGTGACCGGAAGCGCGGACGATTTTAACCAAATCGCGTTGCGCCAGCTGGTGGGCCAGTGCGAGGACGTCGTGCTCGACTGCTCGACGCTGAGCGCCGCTTTCGCGGGCGACCTTGGCCGAAACCGACCGAATCTCGCGGCCCTCGGCCAGTAACTCCCAGATCCGGCCGCCGGTCGCGTTCAAGCCGTAGCACATTGCGGTGCCGATGTTGGCGACAAAGGTTTCGCTGCCTGTCGTCTGAGATACGACAGCGCGTGGAATCTTCACGATATCGTTTGGCGAGGGGAGCGGCAGACGTTTCCGTTTTCGCACGCTGCCGTTGGCGATCGCAGAATCGAAGCGCGCAAACATCTCGCGACGCACTGAAGCGTAGTCCGGACTCGTGCAGAAAAACCCGGCGATGGCGGTCTTCGGAATCCTTCCCACCACCGGAGTCAGCCGGTGTTCGAGATGCTCTGCAACCCGGAAAACGATCGCGTCGCCGAAACCAAGGTTGGGAACTACCTCGCGCACGCTTCCGGAACGCTCGCGAATCTCCAGCGTACCGCCGCGATAAGGCGCATCGCTCAAGTTGATCGAAATCGCGAGCTTGCGATTGTTCTTGGTGTCGGGATGCCAATCGAACAGCAGCCCTTTGCGCGCGACCATTCGGTAAAGCCGCCCCTTGAAGCATCGGATTGGGCCGCATCCGGTCGCCCGCCCAAGCATACGAAACAGTTTTGGGTCGTTCAGCAGGACGTGGACGACGTCGCTCAAAGGGTTGTTGGTGAGCGTGAGATCGTGCCCAACATTCCAGAATCTTTTTTCCCAGGTGGCGCCCAGCAGGTAACGCTGAATTACGCGGAAGAAGCCCGGTTCGATAAAGCCAGGCAACCGCAGATAGTCATGCTCTTGGAAATGCTCGCGGGCCGACCGCAGTTGCGCGGGCGCGGCGTTGGACGAAATTCCAAGTCGTGTCAGGCTGACAAGCATGCTTGTGGTGCACAGGCTAACAGCGGCCTGCGACGCGGTCCATGCCGGCGAAGACTCAAGGAAGAGAGCGACCGTAACATTTTTCGCGGCACGGTGGTTTATCTGATCAGCCAGCAATCGCAGGAGGTCCCATTATGAACATGCAGAGCAGGCACGCGAGAATTATTCCCGGCATGCGTTATCGGAATGCCCCGGCGGCAGTCGAATGGCTGTGCAAGGCTTTCGGTTTCGAGAAGCATCTGGTGGTTCCCGGTGACGACGGCACGATCGCTCATGCCCAGCTTACTTTCGACAATGGCATGATCATGCTGTCGTCGATGGGCGGTGGGATGTTCGGGAAGTTGATGAAGCATCCGGACGAAATCGCAGGCTGCGAGACGCAAAGTGCCTACGTTATCGTCACCGATTGCGACGCGCATTACGCGCGCGCAAAAGCCGCCGGCGCGGCGATGCTCAGGGACGTTCAGGAAGAGGACTACGGCGGCAAGGGTTACACGTGCCGCGATCTGGAAGGCCACATCTGGAGTTTCGGCAGCTACGACCCTTGGGCAGCTTAACCCTTTAACCCAGGGTTAAGAAAAAGAGTTCTTCTCTCCGCGAATGTTCCGTCCCGAGGGGTCTTTGTCAGGTTCGCGTGCATCGTTCGAGATGCTCGCTTGCCGCGATGCGTTGAAAACGCTCCGTTGATCGGGTAGCCATTCTGGTTCGATGTCATCACGAGTTGCCAGAAGGCCGGCCGCCCCGGAGCCGCCGTCGATCGAGACGCTGCGGGCGCGGATGGATGAGATCAATCTCAAAATTCTGCGGCTGGTGTCGGCGCGCGCCGGCGTAGCCACGGAGATCGGACGGCTCAAGCATTATCACGGCGGCGAGGTTTATCAGCCTGTCCGCGAGCGCGCGATTATCGAAAAGATGATCGCCGAGAACCCGGGGCCGCTGACCGACGAGCAGGTCAAGCGGATTTACGTCGAGATAATTTCGGCGTGCCGCGCGCTCGAGCATGAGCCGCGTGTCGCGTTCCTCGGCCCCGAGCATACCTACTCGCACGAGGCGACGCGCATCCGCTTCGGATCGAGTATCCAGCTGATGCCGCTGGAGTCGTTCGCCGCGGTCTTCCAGGCAATCGAAAACGGACGCGCGGATTTCGGTGTGGTGCCGGTCGAGAACTCGACCGAAGGATCGGTGACGCTGACACTCGACTTATTGATCGACACTGCGCTGGTGATAGTCGGCGAAGTGCTGCTGCCGATTCGCCATTCGATAATGTCGCTCAGCGGTGCGGCGGCTGACGTCAAGCGAATCGTGTCGCATCAGCAGTCGCTGGCGCAGTGCCGCGGCTTTATCAACGCGAACTTCCCCAAGTGCGAGACCGAAGCGGTGGCGTCGAACGCAGTTGCGGCGCGGCGCGCGGCCGCCGACGGCTCGATTGCGGCGATCGCGTCGAAGGCGGCGGGTGAGGCCTACGGCCTCAAAACGATCGCTGCGACCGTGCAGGACGTCGCGGCCAATACGACGCGCTTCCTCGTGATGGGGACTCGGCCGATCGAGCGCTCGGGCAAGGACAAAACAACGCTGCTGTTTGCCGTGGCCGACCGCGTGGGCACACTCAACCAGGCGCTCAACCTGTTTGCGCGCAACGCGATAAATATTTCGAAGATCGAGTCGCGCCCGCTGCGCGCGCGGCCGTGGGAGTACCTGTTCTTTGTCGACGTTATGGGGCATCGCGACGACCCCAAGCTGGCGCGCGCGCTCAAATCGTTGTCGAGCAAGGCCCTATTCTTGAAGGTCTTGGGATCGTATCCTGAAGGCAGGTCGGCCGCTGCCTGAGCCGGGCAGCCGAAAAGCATTTCCAGTGGCCGTCGTTCACCTGTTTTGATCAAAGCACAAGATCTCGTACTTCCTTCCGTTGCCGCGCTTGCTCCTTACGAGCCGGGCAAACCAATCGACGAGCTGCAACGCGAACTCGGCATCGTCGAGCCGGTGAAGCTGGCGTCGAACGAGAATCCGCTCGGGCCGTCGCCGCGCGCTATCGAGGCGATCAAAGCGGCGCTGCCCGAGCTGAATCGGTACCCCGACGGCGCGAGCTACGAGCTACGGGCGAAAATCGCGGCGCATCATAAGATCGGAGTCGAGCGCGTGTTTGCGGCGTCGGGCTCGGTCGAGGTCCTGAACCTGCTGGCGTTCCTCTACCTGCGGCCCGGGCTGAACTCGGTTTACTCGGAACACTCGTTCGCGATTTATCCGCTGGCGACCGCTGCCGCCGGCGGCGAACATCGTGTGGTGAAAACCAGCGATGGATTCTCGCACGACCTCGACGCGATGGCGTCCGCGATCGACGCGAGCACCCGCATAGTTTTTCTGGGCAATCCGAACAATCCGACCGGGACGATCTACCGGCGCGCCGAATGGAACAGGTTCCTCGAGCGCGTGCCGGAGCATGTGGTGATCGTCGCGGACGAGGCGTACTTCGAATTCGTGCGCGATCCGAACTATCCCGACTCGATGGAAGATCACGACGGCCGCCGTCTGATAATCACGCTCCGGACGTTTTCGAAAATTTTCGGGCTGGCGGGCATGCGGGTAGGATACGCGGTGGCGCGGCCTGACATGATTCAGATGCTGCATAACGTGCGGCAGCCGTTCAACGTGACGTCGCTGGCGCAGGTCGCGGCGCTCGCCGGGATGGACGATCGCGCGCATATAGCGAGGACGCTGCAAGTCAACGCCGAGGGGATGGCCTACCTCGAGGGCGAGTTCGCGCGTCTCAAGCTGCCGTTCGTGCCGAGTCACGCTAATTTTTTCCTGGTCGAGGTCGGCGACGGCCGAGCGGTTTACGACCAACTGCTGCGCAAGGGCGTGATCGTCCGCGCGATGAACGGTTACGGCTATCCGCACCACGTGCGAATCAGCGTCGGCCTGCCCGACGAGAATCGGCGGCTGGTCGCGGCGCTCGGCGAAGCGATGAGCGCTCAAATCTGATGGCGCAACTGTTTCGACAGATGACCGTGTGCGGAGTCGGATTGATTGGCGGCTCGCTCGCGCTGATCGCGCGGCGCGCGGACGTCGTCCGCAAGGTCGTCGGTCTTGGCCGCACGCAGGCGAACCTGGACGTCGCCCTCGAGCGCGGTCTGATTGACGTCGCGACGCGTGACCCGGTCGAAGCGGCGCGCGGCGCGGACCTGATTGTGCTGGCGGTGCCGATACTCACGATGCGCACGACGCTGGAAAAAATGATCGAACACAGTGCCGCGGATGCGGTCGTGACCGACGTCGGCAGCGTGAAAGGATACGTAATCCGCGAACTCGAGCCGCTGATAACTGGCAAACGATCGCTTGTCGCCGCGCATCCTGTCGCAGGCAAGGAGACGACCGGCGCGGCGGCAGCCGACCCGGCACTGTTTCGGGACCGGCGCGTGATAATCACGCCGTCGGCGAAGAGCACGCCCGCGGCGATCGAGAAAATCGAACAGCTATGGGACGAGACCGGCGCCTGCGTCGAGCTGATGGACGCCGCGGCGCACGACGCGCTGCTTGCGCGCTCGAGTCATCTGCCGCAAGCGGTGTCGAGCCTGCTGGCGGCGGCGCTCGACGGCGAACGCGTCGGCGATAAGATCGCGGCGGAATACGGCGCGGGCGGGCTGCGCGATACGACCCGGCTGGCGTCGTCGTCGTGGGAGATGTGGCGCGACATTTTTGCGACCAATCGCGAGGCGATCGCGGAAGCGCTGAAACTCTACGGCCGGACGTTCGCCGAATTTCAGCGCGCGGTCGAAGCCGGCGACATGGACGGCATCGAAAAGATTTTTAATCGCGGCCGGGCGATGCGGGAAAAGACCAGATGAGCCGAAGCCAGCGAAAGCCGATAATCGCGATCGACGGCCCCGTCGGCGCGGGCAAATCCGTGGTCGCGCGCACTCTCGCGCGCGAGCTTGGATTCGCGTACCTGAACACGGGCGCGATGTATCGCGCAGTCGCAATCGCGGCGCGCGAGGCCGGCGTGAGTCCGGACGACGCGAACATTGAAGCGCGGCTGGCCGCGGTGCTGGCTGCGATAAAAATAAAGTTCGACGGCGAAAAGATTTTTCTCAACGGCCGCGACGTAACCGCGATGACAAGCGCGCCGGAAATCGGCGAGCTGGCCTCAGTGTTCTCGGCGATTGGCGCGGTGCGCCTACGGATGCGCGAGTTGCAGCGCGCGGCAGGCGCGGACGGGGGCGTCGTGATGGAAGGGCGCGACATCGGCACCGCGATTTTTCCCGACGCCGAGTTCAAGTTCTTTCTCGATGCCGATGTGGGAACGCGTGCACGCCGCAGATTCGAAGAATTGCAGCAGAAGGGCGCGTCGATTACCCAGCAGGAAGTGCTCGATCAACTGGTCGAGCGCGACCGCCGCGATACCGGGCGCGAGCTCGCCCCGCTCAAGCGCGCGGACGATGCGGTGGAGATAGATTCAACAAAACTTTCAATCGACGCGGTGGTCGCGGCGATGGAAGCGAAGATTAACGCTCGAATCAACGCCGCCAAGGACTTGAAACGAGCCTAGCCCGGTTGTAAGGATTGCACAGCCCCGAAGTCCCGGAATCCCGGAAGGGTCCCCCTAAATGGAGAAAGCGTTGCCTGAACAGATGAACGGAGGAGAAAATGACTTTGAGTCGTTGATGGAAGAGAGTTTGAAGGCTCCCCGTCCCGGCGATGTGCTGGTTGGAAGAGTGCTTCTGATCGCGCGCGACAGCGTCATCATCGACATCAACTACAAGTGCGAAGGGCAAGTTCCCCTCGTCGAATTTCTTGACCACGAAGGACATCCGACGGTCAAGGAGGGCGACGAGGTCGACGTGTACTTCGAAGGCACCGAGACCGACAACGGCACGGTGATGCTTTCGCACGCCAAGGCCGAGAAGTTCAAAGTCTGGCGCGAACTCGACAAGGCGTTCCAGGCTGAGACTCCGGTCGAAGGCGTAGTGCTGGGTAAAGTCAAAGGCGGGCTGAAGGTCGATATCGGCGTGCCGGCGTTCCTGCCCGGATCGCACGTCGATATTCGTCCGGCGCGCAATCTGGACAGATACGTGGGCCAGCGCGGGCGCTTCCAGATCCTGAAGTTCAATCGCGCGCGCGGCAACGTCGTGGTCTCGCGCCGTAGTGTGCTCGAGCGCGAGCGCGCGTCGCTGAAGGAACAGACGCTCAAGGTGCTCGAAGAGGGCGTAATTCTCGAAGGCACCGTCAAGAATATTACCGACTACGGCGCGTTCATCGATCTCGGTGGAATCGACGGCCTGCTGCATATCACGGATATGGCGTGGGGCCGCTTGCAGCATCCGTCGGAGGTGCTGAAGGTCGGCGACAAGGTTAAGGTCGTCGTGCTGAAGTACGACCCCGAGCGCGAGCGCGTCTCGCTCGGCATGAAACAGATTATGCCCGATCCGTGGACCAAGGTCGCTGAAGCGTATCCGCCGGGCACGCGAATCAAGGGCAAGGTCGTCAGCGTGACCGACTACGGCGCGTTCGTGGAAATCGAAAAAGGCGTCGAGGGTTTGATTCACGTCTCGGAGATGAGCTGGAGCAAGCGCGCCGTGCATCCGTCGAAAGTCGTGAATCCGGGCGACATGGTGGAAGTGCAGGTGCTCGGCGTTGATGAGGCGAATCGTAGAATCTCGCTCGGGCTCAAGCAGACCGAAGCGAATCCGTGGGAAGAGCTCGGCCTGAAGCATCCGATAGGCAGCCAGGTGAAGGGCAAGGTCAAGTCGATCACTGACTTTGGTGTGTTCGTCGAGATCGAGCAGGGCATCGACGGGCTGGTGCACATTTCGGATTTGTCGTGGACTAAGAAGATTCGGCATCCGAGTGAAGTGGTCAAAAAGGGCGACGAGCTCGAGGCGACCGTGCTGGGAATCGACGTCGAGAACGAGCGGGTGAGCCTGGGCGTCAAGCAGCTCACGACCGACCCCTGGAA
>JBOHWI010000362.1:0-3999 GCA_050736675.1 Binatus sp. (SeqCode) | reverse complement strand
GCCACGCCCACGACAATCAGCAGCGCCGTGCCGCCGAAGAAAAACGGCACGTTGAAGCGCGCGATCAAAATCGTCGGCAGCACGCACACGGCGCTGACGTAAACCGCGCCGCCGAGCGTGATGCGCGACAGCACGCGGTCGATATAGTCGGCAGTGAAACGGCCGGGGCGAATTCCCGGGATGAAGCCGCCGTACTTTTTCAGATTGTCGGCAACGTCGACCGGGTTAAAAGTGACCGAGGTGTAGAAGTAACAGAAGAACACGATCAGCGCGACGTAAACCATGTCGTAGTAGAAGCCGCCGGGCGTCAGATAGCTCGAGTACGGCTTCAGAAACGGCACGAACGTGGCCAGCGTCGCCGGGAACACCAGCAGCGCCGACGCAAAAATCGGGGGAATAACGCCCGAGGTGTTGATCTTCAGCGGCAGATGAGAACTCTGACCGCCATAAACGCGGCGTCCGACTACGCGGCGCGCGTACTGAATCGGGATGCGCCGCTGAGCGGTCTCGATATACACGATGCCGGCGATTACCGCGGCCGCGACGGTCAGGATGAAGATGAGCAAGAAGATACTCATTTCGCCCTCGCGCACGAACTGCGCCGTGGTGCTGAGCGCGCTCGGCAGGCGCGCCACGATTCCCGCCATGATTATCAACGAGATGCCGTTGCCGATTCCGCGCTCAGTAATCTGCTCGCCGATCCACATCAGGAACATCGTGCCCGCCGTGACCGTCAGCACCGTCATCGCGATGAATCCGGGGCCGGGATTGTAAACGATACTGCCGCCGCCGGGCGCCTGAATCTTTTCGAGCGAGAACGCGATCATCGTGCCCTGGAACAGGGCCAGGGCCACCGTGCCGTAGCGCGTGTACTGCGTAATCTTGCGCCGGCCCGCCTCGCCTTCCTTGTAGAGCTCATCGAGATAGGGCGACGCGATTTTCAGCAGGTCGAGGACGATCGCGACCGAGATGTACGGCATGATGCCGAGCGCGAGGACAGAGAAGCGCTCGAGCGCGCCGCCCGAGAACAGATTGACCCATCCGAACAGCGTCCCGCTGGCGGCGTCGAAGAACGACGCGAGCGCCTGGCCGTCGATGCCGGGGGTCGGCACGGCAACGCCGATGCGGTACACCGCCAGCATCATGGCGGTGAACACCAGCCGTCGGCGCAACTCAGGAATGCGCGAGGCGTTTGAAAACCCGTCCAGCATCTAGCTTTCGCTGGGCTTTACCAACTCCGCGAAGCCGCCCACGGCGGCAATTTTATCCAGCGCGCTCTTCGAGAACGCATCGGCACGCACTTTAATCTTACTCTTCAAGTCGCCGTCGCCTAAAACCTTGACCTTGCGGCCGGCGGGAATCAGACCGCGCGCGACCAGCGCCGCGGCGTCGATAGTCACGCCCTCGCCGAAGTCGCCGAGCCGCGACAGGTTCACAATCGCGAACTCGTCGCGACGCGCCTGGTTCTTCAGCGTGCGTCGAAAACCCTGCTTGGGCAAGCGCCGCTGCAACGGCATCTGGCCGCCTTCGTAGCTTGGCGGCGTATTGCCGTGAGAGCGCGCGCCCAGTCCCTTGTGCCCGCGGCCGGCAGTCTTGCCGTGGCCCGAGCCGATGCCCCGGCCGACGCGGCGTTTGCGATGCGTCGAGCCGGGGGACGGCTTCAAATCCTTCAAATCCATGACGGCGCCTTAATCCTTGAGCTCAACGACGAGATGTCTCAAACGCTTGACCATCCCTTCGACCGCGGCGCTGCGTTTGAGCTCGCGCACGCTGCCGACCTTGCCCAGGCCGAGACCTTTAACGGTTTCGCGCACGCGCCGATTGGTGCTGATCGGACTGCCGACAAGCTTGACGCGAATTTTATCGGACATCGTTTTCACCAGTCTCGTATAACTTGATTACGCTGCCGCTTCAGGCTGATTCGGGGTGCGGCCGCGAAGGCGATTGATATCCTGCGTGCTGCGCAGTTCGGCCAGGGCCTCGAGCGTCGCCTTCACCAGGTTGTGAGGATTCGACGAGCCGAGCCGCTTGGTCAGAATGTTGCGGATGCCGGCGAGCTCGACGACGGCGCGCACTCCGCCCGCCGCGATGACGCCGGTGCCCTCGGCGGCCGGCCGCAGCACGACGCGTCCGGCGCCGAAACGTCCGACCACTTCGTGCGGAATCGTGCCGTCCTGAATCGGCACGCGCACCAGGCTCTTCTTCGCGCGATCGACACCCTTGCGAATCGCCTCGGGCACTTCGTTGGCCTTGCCCAGCCCGAATCCGACCAGCCCGTTGTGATCGCCCGCGACCACCAGCGCGCTGAAGCTGAAGCGGCGTCCGCCTTTGACGACTTTCGCGACGCGGTTGATATGCACGACCTTCTCTTTAATCTCGAGGCCCTGCGGATCGATTCGCTGCGCGACCGCGCCCTCTCTTAGTGTTCGTTGCCTGCCGTTCAAAATTTTAACCCCGCTTCGCGCGCCGCGTCGGCCAGCGCCTTGACGCGGCCGTGATAAAGAAATCCGTTTCGGTCGAACACGACGCTCGAAATCCCGCTCTGCAGGCATCGCTCGGCGATCGCTTTGCCGACCGCTTTGGCGGCCGCGAGATTGCGCTTGCTCTTGAGGCCCTCGCGCAGGCCCGCCGTTTCCGTGGAGGCAGCGGCGAGCGTCCGTCCGCTCTCGTCGGAAATGACCTGCACGTAAATATGATGCAGCGAGCGGAACACCGAGAGCCGCGGGCGCTGGTCGTTGCCGACCGCCTTGCGTCGCACGCGTCCCTGGCGCAGCTTGCGTTTTTCCGATCGCACTACAGCCATAATCGCAACTAACCTTTATGCCGACGTCGATCCGGCCGCGGCCTTGCCTGCTTTGCGGCGAATCGTCTCGGTCGCGTACTTGATTCCCTTGCCCTTGTACGGTTCCGGCGGCCGCAGCTCGCGAATCTGCGCGGCGACCGTGCCGAGCAGCTGCCGATCGGCGCTCTCCAGCGTAACCGTCACCTGCTTCTCGACTTTGGCGGTGACCCCGGGCGGCAGCTGATAGACAATCGGATGCGAATAGCCGAGCGTCAGATTGACTTGCTGGCCCTTGGCTTCCGCGCGGTAGCCGACGCCGTTTATTTCGAGCACGCGGGTAAAGCCCTTGCTCACACCCTCGACCATGTTGGCGACCAGCTTGCGCATAAGACCGTGAATGGCGCGGTCCTGGCTGGTATCGCCCGGCCGCTTCACGACGATTTCCGAATCCTTGATCTCGACCGTGTAGCCCGGATGAAGCTTGATCTCGAGCTTGCCCTTGGGGCCCTCGACCTTAAACGTCGAACCGGCGACCGACGCCTTGACGCTCTTGTCGAGATGAATCGGTAGTCTTCCTATCCGCGACATTGCTGATTACCAAACCCTGCAGAGGATTTCGCCGCCGACTTTTCTGCGGCGCGCTTCGCGCCCGGTCATCACGCCGAGCGGCGTCGATACTATTTGCACGCCCATCGCGCCGCGCACCTTGCCGATTTCCGTGGCGCCCGCGTAGCGCCGATTGCTCGGCTTGCTGATACGGTCGATGCCGCGAATGACGGACTCGCGGGTCGGTGAATAGCGAAGTTTGAGCGCGAGCATTTTCCTGGGCACTTCGCCGCCGACCTCGACACCGCCCAGAAATCCCTCGGCCATCAGCACGCGGCAAATCGCCTCGCGCAGCCGTGAATGGGGCACGGTGAGTTCATTGTAGCGCGCGCGCATCGCGTTGCGGATGCGCGTAAGCAGCTCTGCGATGGGATCGGTCTGCGACATAATTCGTCTCTTTTACCAGCTCGCCTTGATCACGCCCGGCAACTTGCCGTCGAGCGCCAGTTTGCGCAGGCACAGCCTGCACATCTTGAAACGCCGATAATACGCGCGCGCGCGTCCGCATAGCGGGCAGCGGTTGTACTGGCGCACTTTGAATTTCTGTTTGCGGGTTGCTTTCACCCGCAGGCACGTTTTCGCCATCAGCTAATCCTTATGCTCCCTGGTCC
>JBOHWI010000361.1:0-6389 GCA_050736675.1 Binatus sp. (SeqCode) | reverse complement strand
ATTTCAAGCTGAGCGCGGAACTCGACTTCGCGGTACTCGAAGCAGCACTTCAATCGATCGGCACCGACGACCGCTGGGAGCGGCGCGCCGCCAACGAGCTTGCGGTCCAGCTCCGCGCCGCGCGCATCGCACTATGCTGTGCGGTACTCGACGCGATCGTTGACGATCCCGCCATCAGCGTAGATGAATCGATCGAGCAGTTGAAAAGCGTCCGCGCCAATCGCTTCGCGGAAGTCGCGCGGCTCCTGGACGAGCTCAAAATGCTGCAGCCGCCCAGCCTGCCTGCCCTTCACGTCGCGATTCGCGCCCTCTCGCGCCTGGCCGCGTGATCAGATCGCGACGCTGGGCAGTTGCGCCGTCGGTTGCATCGCGGCTTGCGCCGCCGAATCGACGCTCTCTGCCGCTCGCGGCTCCCGCAAATCCTGGTACAGGCGCAGGCCCGCCGCGACCAGAAACGCGGTGGTCGCAAAGTTCACGCCGATCTCGGCAAGATCGAAAAGAAAAATCGTCGTGCCCAGAAATCCTGTCACCGCCCCGACCGGTCCGAACAGCAGGCTGACTACCACGAACGCTCCCGCCGCCCACGAGTTGAATCCCGACCACACCGCGAGAAAAACCACGATCCGCGTCGCGACTTTGAAGAAGCGCTTGCGCATCAGGTCGCGGCTGAACAGCAGCGCGTGCCAGCTATGCTTGCCGTCGAAGATCAGCGCGAACTGCGCAAAGTACAACCACGCATATACCAGCGCGCCCAGGATGATAACCGACACCAGCGCGATGTAGGTCCACACGCCGAGCTGAAAGGCCGACGACGCCTGGAAGAGAAACAACCCCGCCAGCGGCGCCGCCAGTTGCAGAATCGTCACCCAGATGAATCCCGGCGCAAGCTGAACCGAGCGCCAATATACCTCGATCGCTTCGCCGACAATCGTCGGCTCGCGGATTCCCGCCTGGATCCTCTTGAGTGAGCTCAGCGTGATCAGCGTCACCATCAGGGTGAGCAGCCCGAAGATCAGATGAAGCACCTTCGTGACCCACGGCGCGAACGGCTCCGGCTCCTGCAGCGGTGCGGGCTTGGCCGGCGAATCGACGCCGTCGATCTGCCTGTCACTAATATTTTGCGCCCCCGGCGCGAAGTTCGTCGCGAGGCGGTGTTGCAGATTCAACGCGTCGGGCAGCAGGCACAACGCCGCCGCCACCAGCAACGGCGCCAGCACCACAGCCAACACCGACCAATTGCCGCGCAAATCGTTTACCGCGTTGGCGAGATAGATGAAGCTGCTTTTGAGGCGGACGGGATTCACAGCGCGTTAGAGGTTGGCATCGTCCAACGATCGAGACAAGTCCGCCGCGCTTCCCGATGACCGCTCGCGGCTTCGATGTTATAGTTGTGACTACGACCGCCAACACGGAGAACCCGCTCATGGCCGACGACGACCGCACCTCGCAAATCGAACATGAGAACAAAATGATTCGCCGCCTGCGCTTCCTGGTCGAGCTCACCTTCGCAACCATCGCGCAGGACAACGATATGACGCTCGAACTGGGATGGGAACACGTGCTGGCGCTCAAGGGCGCCGCGGTTGCGATGTTTCCCGGCAAGGAGGCAACCTTCGACCTCATCTACCTGCCGCGCTTCTCGCGTCTGCTCGCAGAGCGATTCGGCGCGAATTGAAGCTGTCTGGCCTTATCGCGAAGCCCGACGGCTCGATAGTCCGCGCCCAGGTCACCTTCACCGATCGGATTAGCGCGCTCGAGCGCGCATCCAGCGACGGCGACGATTACATCCTGCCCGGTTTCGTCGATCTTCAAGTCAACGGCTCCCACGGCATCGACGTCATGAACGCGTCGCCGGATGCGCTCGCAAATCTGAGCCGTCATCTCGCGCGCGAAGGCGCGACCGCATGGATGCCGACCGCGGTCACCGCTCCTATCGAAAAGATCGCGCAGGTTCATGAATCGATCGCCAGTGCCTTTGAAACTTCGCGCCGTCATAACTCGACCGATGCCGCCGCGATTCTCGGGATGCATCTCGAAGGCCCATTCATTTCGTCGCACCGCCTGGGCGCGCATCCCACCCTCAACCTCGAGCCGCGCGGCGACGCCTTCGACCGGGTACTCGCGATGGACGCGCTTCGGCTAATCACCCTGGCACCCGAGTTGCCGAGCGCGCTCGACGCGATTCGTCGGCTCACGGCGCGTGGCGTAGTCGTCTCGATCGGCCACACCAACGCCACTCTCGACGAGGCCATCGCCGGCATCGATGCAGGCGCACGGATGTTCACGCATCTGTTCAACGCGATGCGCCCGTTGAACCATCGCGACCCCGGCGTCATCGCCGCCGCGCTCGCACCGTCACGAGCACTCGCCGCAATCATCCCGGATGCTGTCCACGTACATCCGGCGATGCTCCGTCTCGCAGTGACCGCGCGCGGCAAAGACAACATCATCCTGGTTACCGACAAAGTCGCGCTGGCAGGAACCACCAACGCTGAAGAGACCGTCGGCCGTGCCCGCGCGACGATTCGCGACGGCGCCGCGCGCCTCGACGACGGCACACTCGCCGGCAGCATCATCTCGATGCTCGACGGAGTCCGCCTAATCGTGGAAAAAGCCGGCGTCAGCATCGGCGATGCGGCCGTGATGGCCGCCACCAATCCCGCAACCCTTGTCGGGGCCAGCGATCGTGGACGCATTCTGGTCGGCGCGCGTGCCGATTTAATCGTGCTGAGCCCGGCGCTAGAGTTGAAGTCAGTGTTCATCGGCGGTCGCGAGTTGAACTAAATCGCCGGCCGCCCGAGATTTCGGAAGCATCAGAATCGGAGACCATCGAATGCCGCTGAACAAAGCCTGCGTAGGCCGCGAATACCCACCGGTCACGACTAACGTGACCCTCGACGCGCTCCAGAAGTATGCGCGCGCCTACAACGACGACAACCCCGCGTTCTTCGACGCGAAGCGCTCCGGCGGCATCGTCGCGCCGCCGATGTTCGGCGTCACCGTCACCTGGGATGCCCTGATGAAGGCGATGATGGATCCCGACCTGCACGTCGACCTGCTGCGCCTGGTCCACGGCGAGCAGGACATGGAATTTCCAAATCCGATTCGCCCCGGTGACGTCATCAACGCATCCGCGAAAATCGTTTCGATCGAGGACAAAACCACCGGCGAAACCATGACCGTCGAACTCAACGCCACCAACCAGAAAGGGCAGCCGGTTCAGAAGACCAACTTCATTATTTTCATTCGAGGCGCGCGAAACCGCGATGCTGCGGCCTCGGAACCGCGCCCGGTCGAGCCCGATCGTGGCGCGCCGCTCTTTTCTGTGGCGCAACCGATCGACAAGGATCAGACCTTCCGCTACGCCGAAGCATCCGGCGATCCCAATCCGATCCACGTCGATGAAAACATCGCGAAGATGGCCGGCCTGCCCGGCATCATCGTGCATGGTCTCTGCACCATGGCGTTTACGTCGAAGGTGGCGATCGACAAGTTATGCGCCGGCGACCCGACGCGTCTGAAGCGCCTGCGCGTGCGCTTCTCGAAACCCGTGCTGCCCGGCCAGACCATCGCCACCAAAGTATGGTCCGACGGCGAGCGCGCCGGCCGCAAAGTTTTCGCCTACGAGACTTTCAATCCCGACGGCCAGGCCGTAATCAAGGGCGGCATCGCCGAAGTCGCGCCCTGACTTTGTGAAAATCACCATCGGCCTATCCCTCTCTCTCACCGGCGAATACTCTTCGATGGGCCGGCAGGCCGAAGGCGCGATACGTCTGTTCGTCGCCGACGCCAACGCCAGTAGCGCCCTTCGCGTCGGCGGCGAGCGATGCGAATTCGCGCTCGAGTGCCACGACGACGCGAGCGATCCTGCTCGATGCGCCGAGATCTACCGTTCGCTATGCGCGGATCGTCGCGCAGACGTAATTTTCGGCCCCTACTCCAATCGCCTCGCCCGCGTCGCCGCGGAAATCGCCGACCGAGCGGGCCGCGTCTTTGTCAATCATGGCGGCGCTGGCGACGAACTATACGAGCACGGCTACAAGCTAATCGTCGGAGTACTCAGTCCTGCAAGTGACTATTTGCGCGGATTCGTTCGACTACTCACTCAACTTAAGCTCTGGCGCAAACGAATCGCCATCGTCGCGTCCAAAACGAGTTTCGCCCGCGCGGTCGCATCGGGCTTCGAGCGCGCCGCCGACGAACGTTCCGCTCGCCGCCGCGGGGTCCGCGTCCGCGTGAAATGGAACGGCGCATTCGACCGCGACTCGACCCCTGCACGCCTTTTTCCCGCACTCACGCGCAACCGCGTCAACGCACTGGCCAGCGCCGGCAGCTACGAGCACGACATCGCTGTCATGCGCGCAGTCGCGGAGTCGGGCCTCAATATCCCGGTGCTCGGATGCGTCGCGGCCGGCGTGCGCCGCTTCGCCTCGGACTTGGGCGAGCTGGCCGACGGAATCGTCGGTCCCTCGCAGTGGGAGGATTCCGTCGAGCTCGAGCCCGCGCTCGGCCCGACGCCCGCCGAATTTTCGCGCCGGATGCGCGCGGCCGGCGCCAACGAAATCGATTCTCCCGATTATCCCGCCGCGCAGATTTATGCCGCCGGTCTCCTGACCGCCGCCGCGCTCGCGAGTGCCGGCCGCCTCGACGACGCGATGCTTCGCGCTGCCTTCTCGGATTTGCGCACCACCACAACGTTCGGCGACTTCTCCATCGATCGCGTCACCGGCCGCCAGCTCGGCCACCAGATGCTGCTCGTGCAATGGCACCGCGGGCGCAAGGTCGTCATCGCACCCGAATCGCACGACGACTCCGGCTCGCTCGATCTTCCCTCAGGCTTGCGTCTGCTCCTTGCGGGAGTCGAGATGCTTCGCTTAAGTCGTCGTGACGATTCGCAGGAATCGATCGACGAGGACGATCCGGACGCCGGCAGAGATGAGCGCAATCACGATTAAACTCGAAGGCCGCAAAGTTCTCGCCATCGGCCTGATGTCCGGCACGTCGCACGACGGGGTGAGCGCAGCGCTGGTCGAACTCGACGAGCGTGCGCGCCCGCTCGCGCGCTTGATCGCGTTTCGGACTTTCCCGTATGCCACACGCTTTCGCAAAGAATTGCTCGCCGCGTCAACCAACAAAAAAATCGGCGCCGCCGCGATTTCCAGACTCAACTTCGCGCTCGGCCGCGAGTTAGGACGCGCCGCAATCGAGATCGCGCGGCGCGCGCGCGTCGCCCTGACCGACGTCGCCTTCATCGGATCGCACGGCCACACTTTCTTTCATCTGCCGCCGCGCCGCGCGGCCCGTGGACAGACGGCCTCCACGATGCAACTCGGCGAGTCCGCCGTCATCGCCGCCGCCACCGGAGTGCCGGTCATCGCCGATTTCCGCACGATGGATCTCGCGCTCGGCGGCGAGGGCGCGCCGCTCGCCCCGCTTGCGCATTTCTGGCTGTTCGCCGACCCCAAGCGCGGACGCGTCGTGCAGAACATCGGCGGTATCGGCAACGCAACTTACATCCCGCCCCGCGCGCGTGTCGGCGACTCCGACCTCATCGCGTTCGACACCGGCCCGGGCAACGGAATGATCGACGCGCTCGCTTCGCGAATCTCGGGCGGGCGCTTGCGGATGGATCGCGACGGGCGCATCGCTGCGCGCGGCCACGTCAACCTGCCTCTCCTCGCAAGGTTGGTGCAAAATCCTTATTTTCGCCGGCGCCCGCCCAAATCAACCGGCCGCGAGGAATTCGGCCCTCGCCTGCTCGATCGCATCGTGGCCGACGCTCGCCGCATGAAAATCGTCGACTACGATCTGCTCGCGACCGTCACCGCTCTAACCGCGCAATCGATCGCCGGCGCATGCCGCCAGTTCATCTTGCCGCGCGGCCCCGTCAATCAGTTGATCGTCACCGGCGGCGGCGCGCAAAATCCCACGCTGATGCGCATGCTTAAAGCCGAGCTTCCCAATGTCGAAGTGATCACCGCCGACGACGTCGGAGTCGACGGCGGCGCACTCGAGGCCGTCGCCTTTGCCATACTCGGCTACCAGATGCTGCGCGGCCGCCAAGGCAACATCCCCAGCGCCACCGGCGCGCGCGCCCCCGCCATCCTCGGCAAACTCACACTGCCGCCGACGCCACTCTGATCGCTCGCCCGTTATTTCACGGGAGAGATTAGGTGAGGATTCTGCGGCTCAGGTTCATGCGCTGCGCCGATCGTCCGGCGGCTCGATTCCCGCCTTCGCCGCCGACTCGACTACCGCCGATCGAAAGATCCCGCGCGCCATCGTCGATTCTTCGCGATCCGCTCGCGCCGCGTATATTCTCATCCGCGCTTCGTGCGCCGATCTATCATCCGGCGCCGCTGCCACCGCCCAATCTGCAAGATGACACG
>JBOHWI010000360.1:0-1816 GCA_050736675.1 Binatus sp. (SeqCode) | reverse complement strand
ATTACCAGCCATCCAAGCGCGGTGACCAAAGCCGCCGTCAACAGCATGACCAACAACAGGTGTCGTGCACGATCGCCGATCAAGGCGGTGGTTATGCCCACCGAAATCACCGCGACCGGTTTGTTGTCGATGGTGACGGTGCGGCGCTCAGTGTAAATGTCGGCGGTCAGAAGCCGCGGGATCGAAGCAAACAGCCACCAGCGTGACGCGAGCGCCTCCAGTTCCGACACCGGCGGCATCACCGGCTCTTTTTTTCCCTCAGCTTCGGCGTCTGCCGAAACGATCACGATACCGTCGGGCGCGACGATGTATGCGGACACGACAGCCGGTCCGAATGCCTGGGTGGAATCGAGCAGCTTGGTCAGCGAATCGCTTTGCTTGAGCACATCGGCAACGCTGCCCTTGCCGTGCGCCAGCGCCACGCGCATCTCTTCGAATATTTGCTCGACCATAAGGTCGGCCGAGCGCGAAAGATTATCGATCATCGTGCCGACGATGTAGTCGAGCGCGATCAGGCTCATCGACAAGATCGGCACGAGCAGCAGGCCGAGGAACAGGGCCGCAAGTCTTGTTCGAAGCCTCATAGCGGTACGGGACGATATGCACCCGGCGAAGTCCGGTTACCAGCAGATGCGTGAAGCCGCCTGCGATCGGCGCCGCGTCAGTCGGCGCGGCCGAATCGATCAAGCTTGTTGTACAGGGTTTTGGCGCTGACGCCAAGAATCTCGGCGGCGCGGGTCTTGTTGCCGCCGGTAAATTCGATCGTTCGCGAAATCAGTTCTTTCTCGACCTCTTGCAGCGACGAACCCAGCCGGACGCTGATGCTCGCGCGGTCGCCGGATGCCGTCGTCTTGAACTCTTCAGGCAGGTCCCGCTTGCGGATCATTCGCCCCTCGGAGACGATAACCGCGCGCTCGATTACGTTGCGCAACTGGCGCACGTTGCCGGGCCACGGATGCGCCTTCAAGGTGTTCAGGCATTCCTCGTCCAGGCCGGTGAGTTCCCGATGATTCTGCGCCGCATAGTGTTGGACGAACATCTGCGCGAGCGCGGGCAGATCTTCGATCCGCTCGCGCAGCGGCGGCAATTGGATCGTGAACACGTTCAAGCGGTAGTAGAGATCGGCCCGCAGCGCGCCGTCGCGCACCGCTTGCTCGAAGTCGCGGTTGGACGCAGCCAGCACCCTTACGTCGATCGGAATCTCGGCCGTGCCGCCGACCCGCCTAAACTTTTGCTCCTCGATCACGCGGAGCAACTTTGCCTGCAGTTCGACCTTCATCTCGGGTAGTTCGTCGAGCAGCAGCGTGCCGTTGTTCGCGATCTCGAAGCATCCTTCCTTGCGCCGATCCGCCCCGGTGAATGCGCCTCGTTCGTGACCGAACAGCTCGCTCTCCATCAGCGTCTCGGGGATCGCAGCACAATTCACCGGCACGTAGGGGGCCGCGCGACGCGGCGATAGTTCATGAATCGTGCGGGCGACCAACTCCTTTCCGGTGCCGCTCTCGCCCGTGATCACGACGGAGGCCGAGGCCGACGCCAGCCGTTCAATCGAGCTGATCACGCGGCGCATCGCGAGCGAGCTTCCCTGCAGCGCTCCCAATTCGCCGACTTGGGCAAGGCGCCGGCGCAGCGCCTGATTTTCCTCACGCATCGAAATGTTTTCGGCGACGCTGCTGAGGACGCGCCGCAGATGAGGCGGATCGATGGGCTTGCGCAAGTAGTCCAGCGCGCCGAGCTTGAGCGCTTCGACCGCGTCCGGTATTTCGCCCTGCCCCGAAATCATTATGGTCGGCAGGTTGATTCCGAGTTCCTGGAT
>JBOHWI010000359.1:0-8736 GCA_050736675.1 Binatus sp. (SeqCode) | reverse complement strand
GCGTGTATTTGGTCTGGCCCGCGGCGAGCGCTTTGTCGGCGGCGCGCTTGATGCGCTCGGGAGTATCGAAGTCGGGCTCGCCGGCGGCCAGCGAAATCACGTCGATGCCCGCGAGCTTCATTTCGGTGGCGCGCGCGTCGGCGGCCAACGTGGCAGACGGCTTGATAGCGGCGATTCTGCGATTGAGCTTCAGCATTGATTAAATCCGGATTTCAAAATGATCATTGGACTACGCACCGCGCTCACGCGAGCGGCGCGCACAGATTGTATCTTTCCCGGCGTTTTGAAAGAACCGCCTATCCGACTTTGAGCTTTGCGCGCAGCCGTTCGATCACGAGTTCCGGCACCAACTCCGGCAAACGCTTGCCGTATCCCGCGACTTCCTTGATCAGATGCGACGAGCTGAAGAACAGGCGCGGATTCGAGAACATGAAGACGGTCTCGACGTTCGGGCTCATCTGCTTGTTCATCTGCGCCATCTGCAGCTCGTAGTCGAAGTCCGTAACGGCGCGTAGCGAGCGAATCAAAACTTTCGCGCCGATGCGCTCCGCGTAGTCGACAGACAGGCCGCTGAACTTATCCACCCGCGCCCGCGGCTCGAGGTCGCGAATGACCTCGCGGATTATTTCGACGCGTTCGTCGCCGGAAAACAGCGCCGCATCCTTGTGCGGATTGTAGGTGACGGCGACGATCACCTCGTCGAAAATCGCGACGCTGCGACGGATGACGTCGACGTGCCCGTTGTGGATTGGGTCGAAGCTGCCGGGGTAAACCGCGATCAACGGAGTACGTTCTTTGCTTTTCGTCATTTTCCTAAAACTACCGCTCTGCACTCGGCGCCGGACCCGGTCGCCGGTAAAAGGCGATCCGGTGATCGCCGATGGTTGCAACGAGCGCGCGCTCGTGCGTTTCGGGAGCGGGCGGCGCCGCGGGCGCGCGCTTCGACTGTTCGACCACTACCCATCCGCCGGGCGCGACGAGCTGGAATTTACCGAGCAGTGCCAGGACCGCCGCACTCGTGTCGTTCTTGAACGGCGCGTCAACGAAGACCAGGTCGAAAGACTCGCGCGAACGACCGAGTTCGTCCAACGCACGGCGCACGTCCGACACGAGGATGCGGGCGCGATCGGTAAGTTCGAGCTGCGCAAGATTGGCGCGAATCGCCGCGGCCGCGTTGCGCGACGAATCGACAAACGTTACGTGTGCGGCGCCGCGCGAGAGCGATTCGATTCCGAGCGAGCCGCTGCCGGCGAAAATGTCGAGCACCCGCACGCCGCCGAGGTCGAGCCGCACCGCGAGCCGCGAGAAAATCGACTCGCGCGCCCGTGCCGACGTGGGCCGCGTGTGCAGGCCGCGCGGCGCTTTCAGCCGTCGGCCGTGAGCTTGTCCCGCAATAATTCGCATCGCATCCGTCTTTTCGAGGCCCCCGTCTTAAGCGAACTGGAAAGACCCCGCATCGAGTCGGCCAAAGCTCTTGCCTCGAAGTCGCGGACGATAGATAACCCGTTCTGCACGACGCCCGCAAGTTCGCGGCCGGAATTAACGGCGGTGCTTGCGGCTCTGGCGGATTTGCGAAATTTTAGCTACCAATCATTAGATTCTCGAACTCAAGAACTTCCGTGTTGAAGGATCAGTAATACCTTTACCCATGCCTGGAGACGATCAACCCAAGTTTTCCGACGCGGCGCTCGACGAGTACCGCCTACTGCTCGGCCGCTACCCGACCCGGCAGGCGGCGCTACTGCCGACCCTGTGGATCGCGCAGCGCGAATTCGGCTGGCTGAGCGATGCGACGCAGGACTACGTCGCGCATCTGATGGAACTGCCGCCTGCACACGTGCGCGCCGTGGTCTCGTTCTACACGATGTTCCATCGCAAGCCGGTCGGCCGCTACCTGCTCGACGTCTGCACCAATCTGTCGTGCCGGCTGCGGGGCGCGGACAAAATCGTGGACTGCATCCGGCGCAAATTGAAAATCGAGATGGGCGAGACCACGACCGACGGCAAGTTCACGCTCGGTTCGGTCGAGTGCCTGGCCTCGTGCGGCACCGCGCCGATGCTCCAGCTCAATCAGGACGCGTTCATCGAAAATCTCACGGAAGAAAGTACCGTCAAACTTATCGACGAGCTTGCCGCCCGTGACAATTGAACTAATCGCCGGCGCGATCAAAGCGATCCTGATGATCGTGCTCGGATTGAATCTGTCGCTGTTCCTGCTTTATTTCGAGCGCAAGGGCAGCGCGCTGATCCAGGATCGCATCGGCTCGAATCGCGTCACGATCACCGGCCTCGGCAAGCGCATGGGGATGCCGAACCTCGGCATCATCAACACTACTATCGCCGACCCGGTGAAAATGTTCACCAAGGAAGATTTCGTGCCCGCGGGAGCGGACAAATTCCTGCATACGCTGGCGCCGTTCCTGGCGCTGTTTCCAGTGATGATCACATTCGTCGTAATTCCATTTGGCGACACGATCTCGATCGGTGGCCATCGTATCGGTCTCGAGGCTGCCAACCTCAACGCCGGCGCGCTCTATCTGCTCGCGACGATCGGCCTTGGCGTGTATGGCGTCGCGCTGGCGGGATGGTCGTCGAACAATCGATGGGCGCTGCTCGGCGGCATTCGCGCGACCGCGCAGATGATCTCGTACGAGCTGGCGATGGGCCTCGCGATTGTAGCGGTCATCATGACCTTCGGCACTTTGAATTTGCAGGAAATCGTGCGAGGGCAGGGCGGTGTATGGTTCGGATTTATCCCACGATGGGGAATTTTCGTGCAGCCGCTCGCCTTCATTCTGCTGCTGGTCGCGGGCGCCGCCGAATCGAAGCGCATCCCGTTCGATCTGCCGGAGAGCGAGTCGGAACTCATTCAGGGCTATTTCACCGAATACTCCGGCGGCAAGCAGGCGGTCTTCATGCTCACCGATTTTGCCGAGCAGGCTCTCGTCGCGATGCTGCTGACGACGTTCTTCCTCGGCGGCTGGCAGGTCCCGTGGCTCATGCGCGACGGATTTCATCTACCGGGCGGCGCATTTCTCGCCGTGCCTGCGCTCGCCGTCTCGATCCTCGGTGTCGTCGCGTTTCTGGTCAAGGTGGTTGCGCTGTGCATGTTCCTCGGCATGGTGCGATGGACGCTGCCGCGCTTCCGCTACGATCAGTTGATGCGTATGGGATGGAAAGGACTGGTGCCACTCGGACTTCTCAACCTGCTGCTGACCGCATTCGTGGTGGTGGCAAGCGCGAGAATCCATTGATGCCGCCGTTCCTCTACATATTTCTGGGCGCGTTGGCGATCGTCTCGGCGCTCGGCGTCATCCTCCAGCGCAACCCGATTCATTCGCTGCTCGCGTTAATCGGAACGCTGATGACCGTCGCGATTTTGTTCATCGGCGAGAACGCCGTCGTGGTCGGCCTCCTGCAAATCATCGTCTATGCCGGCGCGATCATGGTTCTGTTCCTGTTCGTGATTTGGCTGTTGAATCTTCAAGTCGAAACGGGGCCGACGGGTCATCTCGCGCTCAAGTTTTTCGGCTCGCTTGCGGCCGCCCTGCTCGTTACCGAGCTGTTCTTCATCCTTGCTTCTCCGCACCTGCAGGTGAAGTTCACGCACGAGCCCGCCGGCTATGGTTCGTTGGCCAGCCTTGCCGGCACGCTATTCACCGACTATCTGGTCGCATTCGAGGTGACTTCGGTGCTGTTGCTGGCCGCGGTGGTCGGTTCGGTCGCGCTCGCGCGCAAGCTGCCGGGCACCGACGACCCTCTGGCGGCAAGGAAGGCCGAATGATTCCGCTCACCTATATGATGTCGCTGAGCGCGATGATTTTCGCCATTGGGGTGGCGGGGGTGATCATCCGTCGCAACATTCTCGTGATTTTCATGTCGATCGAGCTGATGCTCAACGCCGTGAATCTGGCCTTCATAGCGATCGGCAGCCGGTTGGGTTCGATGGACGGCCAGGTGATCGTTTTCTTCGTAATGACGGTCGCGGCGGCCGAAGCGGCGGTCGGCCTGGGCATCATCATCTCGATTTTCCGCAATCGCGAAACCGTCCAGGCTGACGACCTGACGCTGATGAGATGGTGACCCGGCAGTGACGGTTGAATTTCGAGCACTCGCGCTTATCCTGCTGTTCCCGGCGCTCGGCGTCGTGTTCAACCTGTTCTTCGGCGCCAGGTACGGACGGCGCGCGGTCAACCTCGTCGGTCCGGGCGTGATGTTCGCCGCCTTCGGCATTGCGACCTGGGCATTTCTGAAGCTGCTCGCGATGCCCCCGGGCGGCGCTCTGGCCACGCATCTGTGGGGATGGATCGAAGCCGGCCGCTTTCACGCCGAGTTCGGACTGCGGCTCGACGCGCTCTCGGGCGTGATGGTGATGACAGTCACCGGGGTCGGCGCACTAATCCATCTTTACTCAGTTGGATACATGGCTCACGACGAGGACTTCGCGCGCTTCTTTACCTACATGAACCTCTTCGCACTATCGATGTTGATACTCATTCTTGCGGATAACTTGCTAATGATGTTCGTGGGATGGGAAGGCGTCGGATTGTGTTCCTACTTGCTAATCGCGTTCTGGTACACGAATCCGGAGTTCGCCTATAACGGCCGCGAGGCATTTGTCGTCAACCGAATTGGTGACGCGGGCTTTCTGCTCGGGATATTCACGATCGTGGCTACGCTCGGTTCGCACGGCGTCTGGACGCTGAACTTCGTCGAGCTTCGCCTGCATGCCGAGTTGCTCGGCGGCGCCGCCGCGACCGCCGCCTGCGTCTTGCTCTTTGTCGGCGCGACCGGCAAATCCGCCCAGATTCCGCTCTATGTCTGGCTACCCGACGCGATGGTCGGCCCGACGCCCGTCAGCGCGCTGATCCACGCGGCGACGATGGTCACTGCCGGCGTGTACATGATCGCGCGGCTCGGCTTTATCTACGCGATGGCGCCCGCTGCGCTCGATCTGGTCGCGACCGTTGGCGCGGTCACCGCGCTGTTTGCGGCGTCCATCGCGATCGTCCAGCCCGACATCAAGAAAGTGCTCGCCTACTCGACCATCAGCCAGCTCGGCTACATGTTCCTCGGTGTCGGCTCGGGCGCGTACGCGTCGGGCATCTTCCACCTCATGACGCACGCGTTCTTCAAGGGCTTGCTGTTCCTGTGCGCCGGCTCCGTCATGCACGCGCTCGGCGGCGAGCAGGACATGAACAAGATGGGCGGGTTGCGGCGCAAGCTGCCGATCACCTTCTGGACGATGTTCATCGCGACACTTGCGATCGCCGCATTACCTCCCTTCTCCGGTTATTTCTCGAAAGACCTGATCCTGGAAGCGGCCTACGATTCGGGACATTCGTGGCTCTGGTTCCTCGGCGTGGTCACCGCCGGGCTCACGTCGTTCTACATGTTCCGGCTGATCTTCATGACGTTCTTCGGTGACTCGCGCGTTGACTCGGAGAAAGAGCATCACATCCACGAATCGCCGGCAGTAATGGCTATTCCGCTGATCCTATTGGCTATTCTCGCGACGGTTGGCGGATGGGTAAATCTTCCCGGCGGATTTCTGTGGGGAGATGCGTTCGTGCGATTCCTCACTCCGTCCGTCGGTACATTCCATCCCCTCATCGAGGCAAACCCGACTTCGCTCTCGGTCTTTGCACTCGTCGCTTCCGGTCTCGGAATCTTGTTCGCTTACATGTTCTATCTGCGCCTGCCCGGAATCCCGTTCCTGCTTGCGTGGCGGTTGAAGGCTCCCTACGACTTGCTACTCAACAAGTACTACATCGATGAACTGTATAACTTCATCGTCACGCGTCCGCTGTTCTGGATATCGAGCAACGTGCTGAACCGCGCGATCGACACTTATGCGATAGACGGCGCCGCCGACGGTGCGGGACTGGCTGTCCAGACTGCCGGCCAGGTCGCGCGGCGCGCTGAAACCGGCAACGTCCAGCACTACGCCTTCATTTACCTGCTCGGCGCGCTGGGCATCGTGGGCTACTACCTTTTCCTGGTGACGGGAAGATGAACGGCGGCTTGCTCACAGCCTTGATTTTTCTGCCGTTGATTGGCGCGCTCTTCATCCTGATGCAGAGTGAAGAGCGCGCGATTTGGAATTCGGCGTTCATTTTCTCGCTGCTGCCGCTGGCGCTGAGTTTCTACGTTCTTTGGGAATTCAACCCACAGCTTGCGGATTACCAATTCGTTGAGCAATACGACTGGATACCGTCATTCGGCATTACCTACCATGTTGGTATTGATGGGATTAGCCTGTTCCTGGTTCTACTGACTACTATCCTGATTACTCTGTCGATACTCTACTCCGGCGGCGGCGATATCGAAGAGCGTCCGCGCGAGTTTTGCTTCTTCATGCTCGTGTTGGAGACCGGTCTGCTCGGCGCGCTGCTGTCGGTCGATCTGTTCCTGTTCTACATGTTCTGGGAAGTGATGCTGATTCCGATGTACTTTCTGATCGGCATCTGGGGGCACGGACGCAAGATTTACGCCGCCGTCAAGTTCGTGCTGTTCACGATGCTCGGGTCGCTGCTGATGCTGGTCGCGATCCTGTACCTGGTCTACCAGGGGCACGTGCATTTCAACCGCACCAGCTTCGATTTGCCGCTGCTCTACCAGGTACCGCTCACTCCCACCCAGGGCCGCTGGCTGTTTGCGGCGTTCGCGCTCGCCTTCGCGATCAAGGTCCCGATGTGGCCGGTGCACACCTGGCTGCCCGACGCACACACCAACGCGCCCACCGCGGGCTCCGTCATCCTGGCCGGCGTGATGCTCAAGATGGGCACCTACGGCTTTCTGCGTTTCGCCATTCCGCTGTTTCCGACTGTCGCCGTCGAGGCGATTCCGCTGTTCATGGCGCTGGCCGTGATCGGGATCATCTACGGCGCGCTGGTCGCGATGATGCAGCCCGACCTCAAACGCCTGATTGCCTATTCATCGGTTAGTCACTTGGGGTTCGTGATGCTCGGAATTTTCGCGCTCAACCCCGAGGGCATCGACGGCGCGATCTACCAGATGCTCAATCACGGCGTTTCGACCGGCGGATTATTTCTGCTGGTCGGCATGCTCTACCTGAGGCGCCACACGCGCGAGATTTCCGAGTTCGGCGGGCTCTGGAAGCGCGTGCCCGTTTACGCCGCGGTCTTCATGGTCGTGATGCTTTCGTCGATCGGGCTGCCCGGGCTCAACGGCTTCGTCGGCGAGTTTTTGATCATGCTCGGCGCTTTCCTGCGAATGAGGCTGGCTACGGTCTTCGCCGTCGTTGGCGTGATTCTCGGCGCGCTCTACATGCTCTGGACTTACGAGCGTGTGATGTTCGGACCGATCACCAAGGCCGTGAACGAAACGATCCGCGATCTCACCCCTCGCGAGATCGCCGTAATGGTGCCGGTGATCGCGCTGATGCTGTTCATGGGACTTTTCCCGCGTCCGCTGATCAGCCGGATGGAACCTTCGGTGACTGCGATGCTCGCGCGGGTAAATGTGGCCGAGGCTCGCCTCGAGCTCGAACGGCATCCGAATCGCCTCGCTGCTCTTTCGCTCTATCGACAGAAACCAGACCGCGAATCCGAGATGGCGGCGACCTCGCGATGAGTCCTTTTAACCTCGCCGCGATCAACTTCGTCTGGCTGCCGATCCTGCCGATGGTCATCGTCGCGGTGGCCGCGATGACAGTTCTGCTGGCCGGAGTCAGTGTCGAAGACAGCGAGAGCGAAGGCTTGGGCCTGGTGAGCCTGGCGTCGCTGGGCGTCGCGTTCGTATTCACGCTCGGGATTGTGGGCCAGAACGGCGTCGCTTTTGCGGGTGCGATCTCGATCGACAGCTTCTCCGCATTTTTCCAACTGGTGATTTTGATCGCCGCGATGTTCACGGTGATGATGTCGCTCGATTACGCCGCCGAGAATCGCATTCCCGGCGCGGAATACTATTCGCTGCTGCTGTTTTCCGCGCTCGGCATGATGCTGATGGCGACGGCCGGCGACTTGATAGTCATCTTCCTCGGACTCGAGACCATGTCGATTACGGTTTACGTGCTGGCCGGAATCATGCGGCGCAACCCCAAATCCAACGAAGCGGCAATAAAATATTTTCTGTTGGGCGCGTTCTCGACCGGCTTCCTGCTCTACGGAATCGCGCTGGTGTACGGCGCGACCGGCACTATCAAGCTCGGCGCGATTCACCAGGCGCTTGCTTCGGGCGCGATGGGATCGAATCCGCTGCTGCTGCTCGGTATCGGCCTGATGGTGATCGGTTTCGGCTTCAAGGTCGCCGCCGTGCCGTTTCACATGTGGACGCCGGACGTTTACGAGGGCGCGCCGACTCCGGTGACGGCGTTCATGGCGGTCGGCGTGAAGCTCGCCGCGTTCGCCGCTTTTGTCCGCGTGTTCCTGGTTGACTTCGCGTCTGTCGGCGCGCACTGGCAGACCGTGCTGTGGGTGGTCGCGGCGCTGACGATGACGGGCGGGAATCTGATCGCCGTCGTCCAGACCAACATCAAGCGGATGCTTGCATACTCGGCGATCGCGCATGCGGGTTACCTGTTGCTGGGAATGGCGGCCGGGGTGCGATCGGGTCCGGCGATTCTTTACTACCTGCTCGGCTACGCATTCACGAACCTGGGCGCATTCGCAGTAGTAATAGCGCTCGAACGGCGCGGCGAAGTAGGTAATCAGATTGGCGACTTCCGCGGCCTTGCTGCGCGCCAGCCGCTGCTCGCCGGGGCGATGGCCATCT
>JBOHWI010000358.1:0-8469 GCA_050736675.1 Binatus sp. (SeqCode) | reverse complement strand
CCTATCGCAGCCACGCCGAGCATCTCATTCCGCACAACGTCCCGGTCTCGCTCGAACACCTTCCATACTACGCGTTCTGTTCGTTCTACCGGATGCTCGCCGCGTACGTCATCGCGCTGATTTTTTCGATCATCTACGGCATGGCGGCGGCCCGCGGCGGACTCTACGAACGTATTCTGATTCCCGCGATCGACATCGCGCAGTCGGTGCCGGTGGTCGGTTTTTTTCCCGCCGCGGTTTATTTCTTCGTCGCCCTCGCGCACGGCAGCCGCCTCGGAGTCGAGATGGCCGCGATCTTTCTGATCTTCACCAGCCAGGCGTGGAACATGGCACTCGGCGTTTATGAAGCCGTCAAAACTATCCCCGAGGACTCCAGAGACGCGCTCGAGTCTTTCGGCGGGCGCGGATGGCTCAGGTTCAGGCGTCTGCTGCTGCCGGCCAGCGTGCCCAAGCTCGTGTACAACTCGATCCTGTCGTGGGTTGCGGGATGGTACTTCCTGATCGCGTGCGAAATCATCACGGTCGGTCCAGCCAGCTACCGCTTACCGGGCCTCGGCAGTTTCCTGTGGGAGGCCGCCGAGAAGGGGCGCAACTTCGATCTCGTCGCCGGACTTCTCACGCTGCTTGCGATTATCGTGGCGATGGACATGATCGTGTGGCAGCCGCTGTCCACGTGGGCGGAAAAGTTCAAGTATGAATTCGCGGCGTCGTCGGGCGCAGTACAATCGCTCGGAATGTTTGACGCGCTCGCCGGCGTCGGCCCCGCCGTCACCCGCGCGCTGCGCGCGATTCTGGTGCCTCCTATCAGGCTGCTCGCGCGCGCGATGGACGCGCTTCCGCGTGGTCCTCAACTCGCGCCCGAACAGAGCAAACGCGCCGGGCAGATCATGCGAACTCTGGTGATCGGTTCGATCGCGATATTCACGGCGTGGGCGCTGGCCCGCGGATTCATCGCATTGGTCAGAACGCTATCCGAGCCGTGGCCCTCCGATGCGCGGCGGATTCCGGCCGCGATCGTCACCTCGACGATTCGCATGACGGTCGCCTACGCTATCTCGCTGGCATGGACGGTGCCCTGCGCGCTGGCCGCCAGCGAGAGCCCGCGTTTCAACCGTGTCCTCTCGCCCATCGCGGAAATTGTCGGCTCGATGCCCGCGACGGCGTTGTTCCCAATCATCGTTGTCTTCGTGATCGAGGTTACCGGCGGGATGAACCTCGCCTCGATCCTGCTCATCCTCACCGGCATGCAATGGTACCTGCTGTTTAACCTGCTCGCCGGAATCAACCAGGTGCCCGAGGACTTGAAGGAAGCCGCGCGCGCCTTCGGGCTCTCCCGCGTTGCGCGATGGCGCAAGCTGATTCTTCCCGCGGTAACTCCGTCGCTTATCACCGGCAGCATCACCGCATGGGGCGGAGGATGGAACGCGCTAATCCTGTCCGAATACTTCGTCTACAAAGGCCAGACCTACCAGGTACTCGGAATCGGCTCGCTGCTCGACGCCGCTACTTACAAGTCGGGCAACGGCGTAATGATCCTGCTGAGTCTCCTGTCAATGATAGCGGTAGTGCTACTGTTGAACCGGTTGATGTGGCGGCCCTTGTACAACCTTGCCACCGAGCGCTACAAGCTGGACTACTAACAAAGAAAACTTCTCCTACTTATGTGCGATTCGGACTCACCTGAACCTGACCCATGGCCTTCCTCGAGCTCAAACACGTCTCGAAAAGTTTCGCGCATGCCAAGGGCACGCTGCAGGTGCTCAATGACATCACCTTCGACGTCGAGGAAGGCGAGTTCGTCGCGATCGTCGGTCCCTCGGGATGCGGCAAGTCAACGCTCCTGCGGATCATCAACGGTATCGTGCCCATGACTTCCGGACAGGTGTTGTACCGCGGCCGCCAGGTCGACGGGATCAATCTTGAATGCGCGCTTGTGTTCCAGTCGTTCGCGCTGCTGCCATGGCTGTCGGTCAAAGCCAACGTCGAGCTCGGCCTCGAGGCGCAGGGGCTGCCCGTGGCGGAGCGCGAGAAGCGCGCCGGCATCTACATCGATAAGGTGGGCCTCGACGGCTTCGAAGAGGCCTATCCGCGCGAGCTCTCCGGCGGGATGAAGCAGCGCGTCGGCTTTGCCCGCGCGCTCGCCGTCGAGCCCGAGGTACTCCTGATGGACGAGCCCTTCTCCGCGCTCGACGCCCTGACCGCGATCACGCTGCGCGAGGAGTTGCTCGATATCTGGCAGTCGCCCGACATGCCGGTGAAAAATATCGTGCACGTAACACACATCATCGAGGAGGCAATCGAGCTCGCCGATCGCATAATAGTGATGGCGGCGAGTCCCGGCCGCGTCGTCAAAGATCTCAAAGTTGAACTGCCCCGGCCGCGCGACCGCCGCACCGAAGCTTTCAACGCCCTCACCGACAAGGTCTTTTCGTTGATCGAGGAGCGCGGCTGATGGCGCCCCCGTCCATAACTCCGCTTCCCGACGCCGGGCTGACGTTGGTCTTCGGCTTGATGGAATTGCTCGAGGATCGCGGCGGGCGCGAAGACGGTTACAAAATTGCGCGCGACCTCAATTTCAAATTCGGCGATTTGCTCAAGGTGATGAAGGCTGGCGAAATCCTCGGCTTGGTTTCAACTCCGGCTGGCGACGTTGTGCTGGAGCCGCTGGGCAAACAATTTCTCGCCGCCGAGATCAACCAACGCAAGCTGATGCTGCGCGAGCAGTTGAAGAAGCACGGCCTCTTCGGCTACTTCATCCGCCTCCTTCATGGCCAGGAGGATAAGTCTCTTAGCCGGGAAATCGTGCTGGAACACCTCGCGATGCTGTTGCCGAGCGAAAAGCCCGAGCGCCAGTTCCATACGCTGGTCAACTGGGGGCGTTATGCCGAGCTGTTCGGCTATAACAAGGACGAGGACCGCTTCTATCTCGACAACGAATGAGGAGAACTCGCTATGGCAACCGATGCTGAAAAAGTCGTGACCGAATTCTGCAACGCATGGCCGCGCATGAAGATCGACGAAATACTCGGCTTCTTCACCGACGACGCCGTCTATCACAACATCCCGCTCGAACCCGCCAAAGGCAAAGATGCCATCCGCGCCGTCATCAATATGTTCCTGCCGATGGCCAAATCGATTCACTTCAAAGTGCTGAAAAGCGCCGGCGCCGGCAACGTCGTTTTCAACGAGCGCGTCGATGTCTTCGACCTCGGCAACGGCAAAACAATCTCGCTGCCTGTGGCGGGCGTGTTCGAAGTGACCGGCTCGAAGATCAGCGCCTGGCGCGACTACTTCGACATGCAGATGTACACCAAACAGATGGCTTAGCGGTGTAACATTGACTCCACGATGGCTACCATCGTCACTTACGCCGTCCTCGCCGCCGCCGGCGATGACTGGCGGTCTGCACCAACCAAATCTCCCGGGGAGAATCCAAATGAACGACGACATCGTTCAAGGATGGGCGACCGTATATCCGCACATTCGTTACGACTCGCCGGTCGAGGCAATCGCCTGGCTCTCGCGCGCATTCGGCTTCCGTGAGCGCGTGCGCATGGCGGGTCCCGACGGAAGCTTCATCACCGCAAAGCTTGAGACACCGAGTGGCGGGCTCGTGATGGTGGCCGGCAGCTCCCCGGACTTTACAGAGTGGGTCCGTCAACGCGTACCGAATCTCCACCAGCCGCCGGAGAAACCGTGGCCATACCTTTCGCACTCGACCACCGTGACGGTGAGCGATGTGAACGCACACTATCTGCAGGCTAGGACGGCCGGGGCGACCATTCTGATGCCACCGACCGATCATCCATGGGCTCTGCGCTCGTATGCCGCTATCGACCTCGAAGGCCATCAATGGGAGTTCAGCCAGGTCCTGCGAATCGTTGAGCCCGAAGCATGGGGCGCGCTGCGTATCGACTAGAGCCGGCGCGACCCGCGCGAATGCGGCTGCGGCGGTGTAGTCTGGCAGCTGCATGCCAGCGCAGGTAACTCACGCCATCATCGGCACCGCCGGCCATATCGATCATGGCAAGACCGCGCTCATCAAGGCGCTCACCGGCCAGGACACCGATCGCCTCAAGGAGGAAAAGGAGCGCGGGATTTCGATCGACCTCGGCTTCGCCTACTTCACACTCTCCGACGGCACCCGCGCCGGCATCGTCGACGTCCCCGGCCACGAGCGCTTCATCCGCAATATGCTCGCCGGCGCGCACGGCATCGACCTCGTGCTTCTCACCGTGGCGGCCGACGACGGCGTTATGCCGCAGACCGAGGAGCATCTCGACATCCTCCACTTGCTCGGCACCCGGCGCGGCATTTTCGTCATCACCAAGGCCGACCTCGCCGACGCCGCGCGCATCAGCGACGTGCGCGACGAGATCGAGCTGCTCGCGGACGGCACCACGCTCGCCGGCGCGCCCGTAATCGAAGTGTCGTCCACCACGGGCCTCGGCCTTGACGATTTGCGCGGCGAGATCGCCCGCCAGCTCGATGGCTTCAAGGCGCGACGCGCCACCGGCGTCTTCCGCCTGCCTCTCGATCGCACGTTCGTCATCAAGGGTCATGGCATCGTCGTCACCGGCACTGCGATGGGCGCCGAGGTCAGGGTCGGGCAGAAACTGCGCGTGCTGCCCGCGGGCAACGAAGTCCGCGTGCGCTCGATTCAGGTGCATTCGGACTCCGTCGAGAGCGCTGGCCTATGCCAGCGCGTCGCGCTCAATCTCACCGGCGCGGAAAAACTCGAGCTCGCCCGCGGCGACGTGCTCGCCGACGAGCGCCTCGACTCCGCATCCGCGCGTTTCGACGCGTGGCTCCAGATTCGTCCGGCGGCCAAACGCGCGCTTAAGAACAACACCCGTGTACGCCTGTTCATCGGCACCGCCGAGACCATCGCGCGCGCGATCGTGCTCGACCACGAAAACGCCGGCGCGATCGCTCCCAAAGCCGCCGGGCTCGCGCAGCTCGTGACCGAAGACCCTGTAGTCGCGCTCGCCGGTGACCGCTTCGTCATCCGCGACGAAACCAATTCGCGCACCCTGGGCGGCGGCGTCGTGCTGAACCCGCTCGGCCGCCGCGTCCGCAAACCGCTCGAGGCCTACCGCGCCAATCTCCACACGCTCAGGGATTCGTCCGGCGCCGATGCGCTCGAAGCGTTGATCAATTTGCAGGAAACTTTCGCGCTCGGCACTGACAGGATTGCCACGCTGATGAACATTCCGGTCGCCGAAGCCGAAGCGGCGCTGCGCGATGCGCGCTTTATCAAACTGTCGGGCGACGAAGAAGCGTTCACCACGCACGCCAGGTGGGATGCGCTCACACGCTTCGTCCTCGACGCGCTAACGACGCATCACAAGACCGAGCCGCTGTCGCCCGGGCTCGAGATGGAAGCGCTGCGCACCCGGCTGCCCTACGAAATCGGCGCGCGCGCGTTCCGCCCGATCGTCGATCGCATGAGCCGCGAATCCGAAATCGTGCGCGAGGAAAGCGTCCTTCGGCTAAAAAGCCATCGCGTGCAGCTAGGTGGCGACACGGAAACGCTCGGTGCCGGCATCGAAACCGCGTTAACCAAGGCACAATTCCAACCGCCCGATTTCAAGCAATTAGCCGAGTCGTTGAAAATTCCAGCCAACCAATTCCAGCATCTGCGAACCGTACTGCTGGCGATGGAACGTCAGGGCCGCGTCGTCAAAATCGCCACCGACCTGTATTTCAGCCGCGCCGCCGCCGATGCGGCAAAAAATCGCCTCGTCAAATTTCTCGAGACTCACGACGAGATAACCGCCGCGGCGTTCCGCGATCTATTGGGCGCATCGCGAAAATTCGCAATCGTGCTGCTGGATCATTTCGACCACTCCGGCGTAACGACGCGAGTAGGAGACATTCGCCGCTTGCGCACCCCTTAACGACGGCGCCGCATCGATGCAAGACGAAGTCCTCAATCTGTTCGCCGCGCGCAAGGGGCACTTCCGCTTCGAGTCAGGCCATCATCGCGATCTGTGGCTCGAGATCGCCCCGGCCTACGTCCATCCAAATCGCCTTCGGCATTTCGCCGCAGAGTTGGCCCGGCTGCTCGCGACACACCAGGTCGAGGCGGTGTGCGGCCCGATGGTCGAGGGCGCGCTCCTAGCGCAGATGGTTGCCGAGGAAATGCGCGCGGAGTTCTGCTTCGCGGAGCAAGCCGCCCGCCCCAACTCCGACGGCCTGTATCCGATCGGATACCGAATCCCCAGGGCGCTACGCTCCGGCATTCGCGGCAAGCGCACCGCCGTCGTGGACGATGTAATCAACGCCGGCAGTGCCGTCCGCGGGACTTGCGAGGATCTGCAGGCCTGTGGCGCTCAGTTGGTCGCGATCGGCGCGCTCCTGGTTCTGGGCCGTCCGGCCGCCGCGCTGGCAGCGGGCAAAAGAGTTCCCCTGGAGCGCCTGGCGCATCGTTCGACGAATGCGCTGTGGGAGCCGTCATCGTGCCCGCTATGCGCCGCCGGCACACCGCTCGAAAATTAGCCGCAATCGAGGACGCGCGGCTGACTTCGGCGGCGCGATGCGCGACAATAGCTGCGATGTCCAAGACCAAGGACAACAATCCCTCGCGGGGCGAGCTCGTTCGCCTGACGGCGCGGTGCAAGGCTGCGGGTTGAGCCGGTAAGCTCGGTCCGGCGGACCTCTCCGCAGTCCTCGCGCGGCTCGATTTGCCGAGCCACCCTGATTTGCTCGTCGGAATCTCCACGGGCGACGACGCCGGAGTGTTCCGTCTCGCCGACGACCTCGCGATCGTCAACACCGTCGATTTTTTCACGCCGGTGGTCGACGATCCTTTCACCTACGGACAGATCGCCGCCGCCAATGCGCTGTCGGACGTCTATGCGATGGGCGGCACGCCGCGCACCGCGCTTAACATCGTGTGCTGGCCGCAGACTGGTCTGCCCGGCGAGATGCTGACCGACATTTTGCGCGGCGCAGCCGAAAAAGCGCGCGAAGCCGGCGTCGTGATCGTTGGCGGCCACACCGTCGCCGACGAGGAAGTGAAATTCGGCATGGCTATCACCGGCGTGATCGATCCGCGCCGAATCGTGCGCAATGTCGGCGCGCGCGCCGGCGACGCGCTCCTGCTGACCAAGGCGCTCGGCACCGGAATTTTGATGACCGCGTTCAAGCGCGACGCGCTCGCCGATGAGCCTTACCAGGCCGCCGTGCGCACGATGATTCAGCTCAACGCCGCGGCCGCAGCCGCGATGCTAACTACGACGTCCACGCCGCCACCGACGTCACGGGCTTCGGTCTCGTCGGTCATGCGCTCAAGATGGCCGAGGGCAGCGGCGTTACTCTGGTGTTCGAGGAATCGGACCTCCCGCTCCTGCCCGGAGTGCTCGAGCAATGCCGCGCCGGAATGATTCCCGGCGGTGGCGAGCGCAATCGCGAGTATTACGCGCCGAGCGTCCGCATCTCGGATGAAGTTTCAGTCGAGATCGCGACGATTGCCTTCGATCCGCAGACCTCGGGCGGACTGCTGATAGCGGTTCCCGACCAGCAGGGGTTGGCGCTGCTTGCGGAGCTGCAGAACTGTGGGCATCGCGACGCCGCGATCGTCGGCCGCGTCACGCCTCGCCGCGAACATCCGATCGAATTGGTGTGAGCCACGAATCGCGGAGGCCGCCGATAGATTTCTTCGCGTCTGTGGTGTGGCAGCGCGCTACCAGGTTGAATCGTCAGAAACGAGTCGCGTCGACACCTATGCGCACACGCGACGAGCGCCGCGTGATCGGCAGTCGAGATGTACCCCCTTTGTCCGGAATCTCCCCCGCGCGCCCTATCCCTTGTTGACGTTTGAAGCCTGCAAGCCCTTGGGGCCTTGCGCGACCTCGAACTCAACGCGCTCGCCCTGTTCGAGCGAGCGGAAACCTGCCCCATCGATGGCACTGTAATGGACGAAGACTTCCTGCCCGTCCTCCATCGTGATGAAGCCGTAGCCCTTTTTCGGGCTGAACCACTTAACGGTCCCGTTAGCCATTTTCCCCCGTACCTCCTGAAGGGAACCAGGCCGCAGCGGCCCTCCTCAAGGCCTGCTCCAGCCCGGCGACGCTATTTCACTGCTTCCCCAAGCAGCGACGCGTAACGGCGGGCATATAGCACAAGACGGGACGCTTACCAAATGGGTAAAACTCTCGAAACAACGCCGTAATACGCCAGATTGTAGGGAAAAGCGCCGTGCGGCGGCTAATATTGCCAGCGCCGAATAGGACGGGCGTGCATATGGCAGTGGTCGGGAATCTGCCGCATCACGTCGTCGATGCCGAATTTATCGGCACCGTACTTGGCGCGCGCGACCAGTGACAGCGCCTCGATCATGAATTCGCGCTCCTGTTCAGTAGGCACGGCGCGATGGTCGCCCAGCACGGCCATCGGAGTGTCGCACGAATCGCAATCGAGGATCGTGAACTTGAACGGATGAACGAAATCGGCGTAGCGCTGCGT
>JBOHWI010000357.1:0-12084 GCA_050736675.1 Binatus sp. (SeqCode) | reverse complement strand
GTACAGCAGCGAGTCCTGGATCGGTATCACGAGCAGGTTGCCGAGGATGACCTTCGACCCCATCTGGTTCCACAGCGAGAGTTGCCGCGAAATTTCCGGATTCTGATTGATGCGCGCCTCGATTTGGTAAGGGCCGTAAAAGAGCCGGTCCTTCGAAAATGCATACTCGAACAGATGACCGTAATCCGCGCCGTCGCAGCGCGCCGCCATCCACGCGATCATGTTGTCGCGGCCCGACGGCACCATCGGCAGCATCAGCATGTATTCCGCCTTCGCCTCTCCCGGCAGCCGCATGACCACGTAGTAGGGCTGCATCGGGACCGTCTGGCCGGCGTAGTTTTCGCGCGGAAATCCCCACAGGTCCTCGCGGTTATAGAAGACCTGCGGATCGATCATGTGGTAGGTGCGGAAAGTATCGGCCTGGATCAGAAAAAAATCCTCCGGGTAGCGGATATGCGCCCGCAAATCCGCCGGCATCGCCGACATCGGCTTGAACATCTTTGGAAACACGCGCTCCCACGTCTTGATGATCGGGTCGTCGGGATCGGACACGTAAAAATCCGTCGCGCCGGTGTACGCATCGACCACGACCTTGACCGAATTGCGGATATAGTTGATCCCGTCGGCGTTGCGCTGCGAGTAAGGGTAGTGATCGCTGGTGGTATAACAGTCAACGATCCACACCATCCTGCCGTTCAGCACCACCGCGTAGGGATCGCGGTCAAGATTCAGGAACGGCGCGATGTATTGGATTCGACCTGCGATGTTGCGGCGGATCATGATCTTGCTCTTCGCCACGATATTCTCGGTGACGAACAGATTGACGTCGCGAAAGAAGATGCTGAACAGCAGCCGGCGAAAAAATCCCGCCACCGGCACGCCGCCCGAGCCCTTGTAATACGAAAATACGTTGTCCGCGCCCTTCGGATAGTCGAACTCGGGCGTCGCCGAATCGACCACGGCGTAGCTGTCGCGCCCCTCGCCAAAGTAGACCGCCGGCTGATCAACTTTCAGCCCCACGTCCGAGACCGCCGGAATATCCTTGATGTAGAACACCGGCAGTCCCTCGGTGTCCTTCTTGTTGACCGGGCTCATCGCCAGCCCCGTGCCATGGGTGAATTTGAGATGCTGATTGACCCAGGTCTGCGCGGTGTCGGGCAACTGGTCGAGATTCATCTCGCGCGGCGACAGCATCACCTCGGTGTACTTGTCCTGGATCCAGTAGCGATCTATATCGACGTCGCGAAAGTCGTAATAGGTGCGGATTTCCTGCAACTGGCGGTAGGTGTCGATCAAAGGGCGCGGATCCCACAGCCGAATGTTCTTGACCGTGGCCGAATCCCCTTCGAGCGCCGCAGGCGTAAGTCCGCCCCGACCCGCAAACGGTTTCACGTCAACCGTGTCGATCTTGTAGGCGTGCCGCGTAGCCGCGATGTTGCGTTCCAGGTACGGACGCTCGACCCGCAGCTCGTCGGGCTTGACCCACAAGCGTTCGATCACCGGCTGGATGAAATTCATGATGAGCGCGGGGCCGAACACGATCACAAAGGCGGCGACGGGCATTCTGAGTCCGCCCTCGCGCGCATTGAACATGCAGATCGCGGCGGCCACCAACGACAGCCCCACCAGCAGCCACAACCCGGGCTGCCACAGGACGTGGTCGACGTAGCGCAAACCGAATACGACGCCGTTGGTGTGCAGCAGCAGGTCGAAGCGGCCAAGCCAGTAGCTCATCGCGCGTTGCACGAAGAACAGCCCCAACAACACCGAAAGATGCCCCGCCGCGCCGGGCGACACGCGCGGCGGCGTCTCCTTGAAGTCGAGCGCACCGCGCGCCCAATAGACCGCGATCGCCATACCCGCCGACAGCACGATCAACATCAGGAACAGATCGCGGAGCTCTTCGAGCAGCGGCACCGTGAAAACGTAGAAGCCGATGTCGTTGCCGAACGCCGGCTCGGCGATTCCGAACGGCACGCCGTAGAAGCCCTTGAGGTAAACGTCCCAGCTCGCCGCCTCGCCCTGCGCCGCAAATAGCGCCAGCACCGCTGCGCCGGCGGCGACGATTACGCGCCACGGCACGCGCTCGCCGAGCGCGCGAATCAACTCGGGCAGATTGACCTCGACCATCTCGTCGGGACGGCGCACCACGCGCAGCCGCTCGCGGTCGCGGCTCGAGCCGATCGCAATCAACCCGCTCACGAAGATTGCAACGAATGAGACCAGCCACACGACCAGGAAGATCACGATTTCTGTGCCCACCGTGGTGTTGAAAACGCCGCCGAAGCCGAGCCGCCCGTACCACAGGTAATCAACCAGCAACTGGTCGGCCAGGCTCAGTACCACGAGCGCGGCGATAGCGAGCGCCGCAAGAGAGATCAGAATTACGCGGGGTCGCATCAACGTGAGGAGCTAGTCGCCACGGCCGATTTGGCTGACGTGTTCCCGCACGACCTCGGGCGGGCATAGCCAGATGAAGACTTTCAGCGAGAGGTAGCCGATGAGCAGCCAGTCCAGCTCGCCGACTATCGGGATCATGTCGAGCTCGAGCGCAGGCGGCGTCAACATCAGCGCCACGCCCATCCACGGCACCACCTTCGCCAGCATCGGCACGCGCTCGTCGGTCATCAGCCGATAGAACACGCGCACGAACTGCGGCAGATACATCACCAGCCGGCTGAGTTGCATCGGCCCGAGTAATTGCATGCGAAGTATCTTCGAAAACATCAGAGTGGTCCCGTTAAGATCATACTCTAGCACAAGACGGCGCCGAAGATGTCCTGCGGTGGGAGCGTTTTTGTTACAATAACGAAGATCGAGGAGGCGAAACGGAGTGAAGAGGCACATGGCGCTGGGCGATTTCCTGGTCGCCTACCTGCGCAAGATTGGCGTGTCGCACGTCTTCGGTATCCCCGGCGACCTCGCGCTCAAGCTGTTCTTCGCGCTGGGCCGCAAGCACGGGCTGGAAATCATCACGCTGTCGCATGAACCGGGCGTCGGCTTTGCGGCCGACGGCTATGCGCGCGCGACCGGCAAAATCGGCGTCATCTGCGTCACTTACGGCGCCGGCGGCCACAACATGGTGAATCCGGTCGCGGGATCGTTCTCGGAGCACGTGCCGATCCTGATCTTTTCAGGAGGCCCCGGCGAGGAAGAGCGCAAGCTGGGCACTTTAATTCACCACCAGGCCCGCGAGATAGAATCTCAGCGCCGCATCTACGACGAAGTCACTTGCGCGTCGGCCGTGCTGACCGATCCCCGCACCGCCGCCGACGAGCTGCATCGCGTCGTCAAGGCCATTTGGGCCGAGCAGCGGCCCGGCTACGTCGAGATTCATCGCGACATGGTCGATCGACAGATCGAAGTCCCGGACGAGTTGATCGAATGGGACGGGCGGCTGCATTTCCAGGAATCCGACGCGCGCAAGGTCGAGGAAGCGGCGCATGAAACGGCCGCGATGTTCAACGAGAGCCGCAAGCCCGTGCTGATAGCAGGCATCGAGATTCACCGCTTCAAGGCGTCGCACGAGCTGGTCGAGCTGGCGGAGAAGATGGGCGCGCCGGTGTTCACGTCCGTGCTCGGCAAGGGCGCGTTCCCGATGGATCATCCGCTGTACATGGGCGTGCACGTCGGCCCGATCAGTCCGCCTTCGATTGTCGCGCGGATGGACGCCGCCGACTTCGTGCTCAACCTCGGCTGCCTGAAGACCGACATGAACTTCGGCAACCGGCCGCCGCACGTGATCCAGGGCAAGACCGTGTGGGCGGCAGATCGCAACGTCGCGGTGAAGTATCACACCTACACCGACGTCGGGGTGCGCGACTTCGCGCGCGCGCTGCTGCGCGAGAAGCTGCGGACTCATCATGAGAACGTTCATTACGCCGACAACCTTCGCGAGGTTGCCGCGCGCAACGGCAAGCCGGTCAAGGTCAGCCAGATCCTGGCAGTGGTCAACGAATTTTTGGCCGACAAGCGCCAATACCTGGTGGTCGCGGAGTCGGGCGACATGCTGTTCGGCGGGCTCGACATCCGCGTGCCGCACAACGGCGGCTACCTGGCGCAGGGGTTCTACGCCTCGATGGGATTCGCGGTGCCGGCCTCGCTCGGCGCGCAGATCGGCAGCGGTCTGCGGCCGCTGGTGATGTGCGGCGATGGCGGCTTTCAGATGACCGGGCCCGAGATTTCGCAGGCGCCGGCCAAGGGCGTGAATCCGATCGTGCTGTTAATCAACAACGGCGGATGGGGCATCTTCCGGCCGATTGCGGAGCGGCGCGAGCTGCTCGAGATTCCGCCGTGGCCGTATGCGAAGCTCGCGCGCGATTGGGGCGGCGCGGGCTTCGAAGCGACGACGGTCGAGCAGTTGCGCGATGCGCTCCGAGCGGCGCATGACTGCAAGTCGTTCGCGATAATCGACGTGCGAGTCGAACGCGATGACCTTTCGCCGGTGACAGTGAAGTACATCAAGGCGGCGGCCAGACGCTCGCAAGCGCCGGCCGAGCACGCAGCGCGCGGGAATTCGCGCCATGTCTGATTCTATCAAGCCCGATTCAACCAGGACCCAGACGATAAATCCCGACGCACTCGAGAACTATCGGCACAAGTATCGCGACTTCCGGTGGGAGAGGCCCGAGCATTTCAACTTCGCCGAGGTGATAGACAAGTTCGCCGCGGACCCGCACCGCGTCGCAATTTTGTGGGAAGACAGCGAGGGCAGGCGCGCACGGCTGACGTTCGCAGACATCGCACAGCAATCGAAGCGCATTGCCAACGTTCTCGCGGGACACGGAATCAGGCGCGGCGACGCGGTTCTGCTGGTGCTGCCGCGAATCACGCTTTGGCAGGCGGCGTACGTCGGCGCGCTCAGGCTCGGCGCGATCGTCATCCCGTGCACCTCGATGCTCCGCGAGAAGGACATAATCTACCGTGCCAATCATTCCGGCGCGCGCGCGATAATCGCCTGCGTCGAGAATGCCACGATGATCGCGGACCTGCGCAAGCAATGCCCTTCGGTCGAGCACTACCTGATTGCAGGGGCCGCGCGCACCGGCTGGGTGAGCCTGCAGGAGTACATGGGTCACTCTTCGCCTGGATTCAAAACGGCGAATACTAAATCGTCGGAGCCTGCGATTTGCTATTACACTTCCGGCACGACCCGCGAACCGAAGGCGGTTCTGCATAGTCACTCGTATACCTATAGTCACAAATTCACCGGGCTTAACTGGCTGGACCTGAAGCCGGGCGATGTACATTGGACGACCTCGGACACCGGCTGGGCCAAGGCGGCGTACGGCGTGCTCTTCGGGCCGTGGATGAACGGCGTGACGACGTTCATGTACAACGGCCGCTTCGACGCGGCGAAAGAACTCGAGCTGCTCGCGCGCTACCGAGTTACTACCTTCTGCGCGCCGCCGACTGAGTATCGAATACTCATTAAGGAGAATCTCGGCCACTACTCATTTCCCAAACTGAGGCATTGCACGGGAGCGGGCGAACCGCTGAACCCGGAAGTGATCGAGGTGTGGCGCGAGCAGCTGGGACTCACGATTCACGACGGCTACGGGCAAACAGAAACGACTATCCTCGCCGCGAACATTCCCGGAATGCAGGTGAAGCCGGGTTCGATGGGGCTGCCGTTCCCGGGCCACGACGTTCGAGTAATTAACCAGGAGCTGGCCGAAACGAAGATCGATGAAATCGGCGAGATCGTGGTGCGGACCGCGCCTGAGCGCCCGCCGTCGCTGTTTCTCGAATATTGGAAAAATCCATCGGAGACCTCCGGCGTGTTTCGCGGCGATTGGTACCTGACCGGCGACCAGGCCACGCGCGACGCCGACGGCTATCTATGGTTCGTCGGCCGCGCCGACGACGTGATCATTTCAGCCGGCTACCGCATCGGCCCGTTCGAAGTCGAGAGCGCCCTGCTCGAGCATCCCGCGGTATTGGAATCCGCGGTGGTGGCGACGCCCGACGCTGATCGCGGATCGATCGTCAAAGCCTTCGTGAAGCTGCGCCCCGGCGCCGAGCCCGGCGCGCGCCTGATCACCGAGCTGCAAGAGCACTGCAAGCGCGTAACGGCGCCATACAAATATCCACGCGAGATAGAATTCATCGACGAGCTGCCCAAAACCGTCAGCGGAAAAATCCGTCGCGTCGAACTGCGCCGCCGGGAAGAATCGCGCAAGCGCAAATCCGTTTAAGAGCGAAAAAAGGAAATACAGGAGAAACACAATGGCAAAGACTTTTGGAGCGGAATCGACAGCCGATGAGGTCCTCGAGGGCGTTAATCTTGCGGGCAAGCGAGTGCTCGTCACCGGCGTGTCCGCCGGACTCGGCGTCGAGACCGCACGCTCGCTCGTCGCGCACGGCGCCACCGTCGTCGGCACGGCGCGCGATCTTACGAAAGCGCGGCGCGCGCTCGCGGAGGCGGGCAATCCAGCCGTCGAGCTGGTCGAAATGGATCTCGCCTCGCTCGCCAGCGTGCGTAAGGCGGCGAGCGAATTGTTGGCGCGGGCCAAACCTTTCGACGCGATCATCGCCAACGCCGGCGTGATGGCATGTCCGCAAGGCAAAACGCAGGACGGCTTCGAGACTCAATTCGGAACCAATCATCTGGGGCATTTCGTGTTCATCAATCGGTTGGTGCCGCTGCTGAAATCCGGCACTCGAATCGTCACGCTTTCTTCGGCGGGGCATCAAATCAGCGACGTGGACCTCGAGGACCCGAACTTCGAGCGAACGCCCTATCAGGCGTTCACTGCGTACGGCCGCTCCAAGACTGCGAATATTCTGTACGCGGTCGCGCTCGACAGCAGGCTCAAGGGACGCGGCGTGCGCGCGACCGCGATACATCCGGGCGGAATCCAGACCGAGCTGGGCCGCCATATGACGCCTGAACTCGTCGCGCAGATGATGGAACGCATCAACCGCGCTGCGAGCACTGGGGGATCTGCGTTCAAGTTCAAGACGGTGCCGCAAGGCTCGGCCACTTCGGTATGGAGCGGCTTCGTAGCACCAGCGGATGCGGTCGGCGGGCGCTATTGCGAGGACTGTCACGTTTGCGAAGTGAATGACGACGCGACATCGCGCGTTGGCGTGCGCTCATACGCGCTCAACCTGGCCCGAGCGAACGGCCTGTGGCGCAAGAGCGAGGAGATGGTCGGCGAGCGCTTTCCGCTGTAGTCAGGCGAGCCGCGGAAATAGCGCGAGCGCGTTGTCGCTGGCGATTGCGCGGAAGTCGTCCGCCGACAACAACTTGCTGCTCAACAATTCATTGAGTTGCGCCGAAACCAGCGCCTCCGGCGTGTGTACGTAGTCGCTGCCGTAGAGAATATGCGAGCGCTCAGTCATCTCGAGCAGCGGCGCGAGCGCATTCGATCCGGGCGATCCCGCGAGATCGTAATATAGCCGGCGCAGTTGCTCTTCAGTGCCGGCGCCGCCGCCGGCGAAAGCGCGGCCGAACATCGCGATTCGCCGCGCCAGGAACGGCAGCGTCCCGCCCGCATGCGGCACAATGAATCGCAGCTTCGGGCAACGCGCGGTCGTGCCGCTGAATATCAGGTTGACGACCGCCCGCGTGCTGTCGAAGGTGAACTCGATCATCGGACGCGGATATCCGAGCGCGCTCTGCTGCCAGCATATCGGCGAAGTGGGATGAATGAAGACTACCGTGCTGCGGCGGTTGAGCTCGTCGAACACCGGATCCAGCCGCTTGTCGCCGAGATATACGCCGTTGAAGTTCGTGAGCATTACGACGCCGTCAAGCTTGAGCGTATCCAGGGCGTAAGCGATTTCTTCCAACGCGCCATCCACGTCCGGCAGCGGGAGGCTCGCGAAGCCGCCGAAACGCCCGCGATGATCGCCGATGGTGCGCGCGGTAAAATCGTTGACTGATCGCGCGAGCAAACGGCCCTTCGCGTCGTTGCCGAAATGCACTCCGGGCGAAGATATCGACAGCATTCCGGTCGCGATTCCCACTCGGTCCATCATGGCGAGCGCGGCCTCTGCGCTCCAATGCGGCGCGTCAAACCCGTCGGGCGAACCGCCGACCGCATCGACCATTTTCTCGCGATACTCCGGGCTCAGATAATGGAAGTGGACGTCGATGCGGTCGCTGAACTGATCTGTCATCGGTAGGGCCCTCCGATAGTCTGGTTAGTCCGGCTCCAATGACTGTTACACGCCTGACCCTCTGGCCACCTTGACTTTAGCATTATGCCGCGATAACTGCTGGTTGATCATGTGCGAAGTGATATCCGCAATGAACCAAGCCCAATTCGCATCGTGCGCAATCGGGGTTGTGGTGGGTTTAATCGCGGGAACCATTTTCGCGGTAATACTTCGCCGAGTCGAGCCGGAAACAACCTCTGGAGGCGATCAAGGCGCTCGGCAAGCTGGCGGGACTCGTCCTCGGAGCCGGATTAGTCGACTATGCCGTCTTTGATTACATGCTGAAGGCGGGTACGATATCCTTTTACATGGATGGAGTAGCAGGCGCTTTTATCCCTGTCGCGATCGTGACTCTCATTCTATGGATCTTTTGAGGTCGAATCGGAGGGCTGACTTCTTATGAGCAAGTTGTTCGATAAGCTGGCAGATGTTGGCGAGTTTTTCGCCGGACCGGACAAGATCGATTTGACCGGCCAACTAGCTCGCACCGAAGAAGGGGCGTGGACCCTTCTGCTTCAAAGCCCAATGAAGTTACGCAACTCGACCATTGATCGTATCGAGCTCGACCATCCGAAGACCGAGATCAGCGAGGGTTTGGAAGGACACCTGGTGTCCATTCGCGGTAGAGTGGCTACCAAGGGAATTCAAGGAAATCTCGTTTTTGAGCCCGACGAAGTGACTCCAACTGCAGTCGCTAGCCCGGCATCCGCGACAAACTGAATGCGTAACTGAACTCGTAGTTACGGCTGGGACCATAAATCGGCCACTAGCCGGTCGCCCCTGATACTTCTGCTTCCAGGCGCGGCTAACGGTTTCCTAAAGGCTTAACTGTGATTCTGCTGTCCACGGCGCCCAGCCGTGGCCCTCGCAGATTCATCTTTGCCTTGGTCTAGTGCATTGAGTTCAAAGCTTACCTCGACGCGAGTCTCGCCTCGGGCCGCTCGTAGCGCGCGCGCAGGACTTCCATGACGTGTGCCGGCGCGCGTCCGGCATTGCCGTCGAACGGCGGCTGCGGATCGTATTCGATGCCCACCTGGATCGCGTGCGCAACGGTGTCGCCGGCGACGCGTCGCACCAGATGCAGCGCCATGTCGATTCCGGCGGACACTCCCGCCGCGGTGATGATTTTGCCGTCCTCGACGACGCGCTCCGAGCGCGGTTCGGCGCCGAACTCGCGCAACTGCTCGAGCCGCGCCCAATGCGTGGTCGCTGGGCGCCCCTTGAGCAGGCCGGCCGCGCCGAGCACCAGCGCGCCCGTGCAGACCGACGTCGTCCATTGCGTGGTCGCATCGATTTGCCGCACCCATTCGAGCACGTGAGGTTTTTCGCGCACCCGCGCCTCGCCCCTTCCGCCCGGCACGACCAGGATGTCGGCGCTGGTCACTTCGGCAATTGAATAGTCGGCGACGATGCCGAGCGATTTCGGATCGGCGCGCATGACGCCGGCGGTCTCGCCGACGAACTTCACTTCGGCGCCGGGGATTCGGTACAGCACCTCGAATGGTCCGATCGCGTCGAGCGTCGTCAGGTCATCGAAAATCAGGAAAGCAATCTGCATGGCGTTCTCCTCTTTTCACTATTCGTCAGGCGCTCAGTTTTTGATGAAATCGGCTGCGGTACGCGCTGGGCGGCACGTGCAGCGTGCGGATGAACGCGCGGCGCATCGATTCGCGCGTGCCGAAGCCGCATGCAGAAGCGATCGAATCGACGCCGGCGGCCGATTCCTCGAGGCGGCGGCGCGCAGCTTCGACGCGCGAGTTCTCGACGAATTGCCCCGGCGTCATGCCGACCTCGCGCACAAACACGCGGGCGAAGTTGCGCGGACTCATCGCCGCGCGCCGGGCTAACGCTTCCACTGAAAGATCGGCGCCCAGATGATCGGCGATCCATCGCTGCAGCTCGCGGAGCGGCTCGCGGTCGGCCTGCTGCGGCTGAGCTGGACGGAAAACTGCGACTGCCCGCCGGGGCGGCGCAGAAACATGACCAGTTCCCGCGCCACGGCCAGGGCGACGTCGCGCCCGTGGTCTTCCTCGAGCAGGGCCAGCGCCAGGTCTATGCCGGCGGTCACGCCGGCCGAGGTGAAAATTTTGCCGGCGCGCACGAATATCGGATCGGTCTCGACCGACACCGCCGGATACTGCGCCGCCAGCCGCTTGCATTGCCGCCAATGCGTCGTCGCGGAATGTCCATCGAGGAGACCGGCCTCCGCGAACAAGAACGCGCCGGTGCATACCGAGCAGAGGCGGCGCGTGCGGCGAACTCTGCTGCGAATCCAGTCGATCAACGCCCGATCGCGAAGAGCGGCGGCCACCCCGATACCGCCCGCGACCAGGATCGTGTCGATCGGTCCACGCACCTGCGCTATTGAGCGATCGGCAATCAGCCGAATCCCGGATGAAGTCCTAAGCGGGCCGGCATTGGTCGCTGCTATTTCGACAGTGTACGCGGGCACCCGCCAGCCGCGCTCCTCGGTGAGCCATCGTGCGGCGCGTCCGAACACCTCGAGCGGACCGGTGACGTCGATGATCTGCGCGTCGGAGAAAGCGAGCATGACGATTCGGCGCGTCCGCATGCCGGTGGCGGCACGCGCGATCTCGAGCTGTGACTTGCTCCTCTTCGCGTTCATGGGAGCGAATTATCGCGCGCTATCGGAATGGCAGCAATAGATTAGCTGCCACACTTACTGCCAATCGCAGCTACGACGCGGACATCTCAATGCCGAAGGGCCGGCTCGGCGCACCGTTGACTGATTGGCGGATAACTGTAACTTTCTGTTGGCTCTGTTGGCGGGGTAAGTACTTGAGAAGGCGGGAAGAGTGCGGGCGGGTGACCTGCCTGAGTCTCTGCACATTGCGCGGGGAAGGGAGGAGCTTGGATGGAACGCATATATGTGGCGCTCATCCTGGTGGTTGGAATCTACGTCAATTTCTTCGGTCTTTGGCTTTACCGAAAGCCGGGCCAAGCTGCCAAATGGCCACGGTTACAGCGATGGGCCGCGCAGTTTGAATTTTCACCAGCGACGCTGGGCGGGTTCTCCTACTCTCGATTAGCACTCATTAGTATGTTCGGGCTCTATTCCTGGAACTACTGATGATCAGATGGGTTTCGTCGGAAATCACCATCTTCGCCTACTTCAAAAATTTCGTACTGGTCGCGTGCTATTTGGGTTTCGGGCTGGGCTGCTACCTCTCGCGGCGCCGGATAAATCTGCTGGCGCTCTGTGTACCTCTTATCGCGCTCGCATTGCTGTGCGAATGTCCCGTAGACGGGCTGCGAAGTGCGGTGCGGCAGATGGCCGGGGTTATTGGCGCCATCTCGCAGGTGGACTATTGGGGCGTACCTTCGATGCCCCTCAACCTTCAGACTCTGGGCGGAGCCTACACAGGTTCGTTGTTTGTAGTGTGCGTCTTCGGGGTGGTGGCGCTGATGTTTATTCCGATTGGCCAGCTGGTCGGCTGGCTACTGGAAAACGCCAGCGACGGCATCTTCGGCTATACGGTCAATGTGTTGGCCAGCCTGGCTGGGATTGTTCTGTTCACACTGCTCTGCTTCGAATTTCAGCCGCCGTCAACCTGGTTCTTGGTGGCTGGAGGGTTGGCCGTATGCATGCTGTGGAGACTGCCGAAGCTGCGATGGGCCGCTCTGGCAACCTTCCTTTTTTGTGTCGTGCTGACCAGTCTGCCGGTTGGCGCGGGCACCAGCGTGTTCTGGTCTCCTTATCAGAAACTGACCGTCCAGGCTGGGCGTGATGCGGGCCAGATAGACAGCTGGCGGGTCAGCACCAACAGTACGTTTTACCAGGACACGCTTAATCTGTCCGCTGATTTCCTTGCGGCTCATCCGGGTTATCATCCGGACGACTCGCTGCACTACAATCTGCCTTACCGTTTTTATCCCAACCCCCGCTCAGTGCTGGTG
>JBOHWI010000356.1:0-4993 GCA_050736675.1 Binatus sp. (SeqCode) | reverse complement strand
GCCTCGACGTGTTGAGGCTGAAAGGCGCGCCGCCCGCGGGCGAACGCGACCGTAAATGCCTCGCGATCGCCAAGCTCCATCGCCAATTGATCGAGAAATCGCGGCTTGTGCATGCCGGTGATGTTATGAACCGCGGCGTCGGCGCGCAAACCCTTTGCAGCTTAACCTCTCCTTGTCCGAGGAGAGGTGCAGAGAGGCAGCGCTAACGATTATGGACCGCACGAGCGCGGAAGTTCAGAGCTTCAATTCGTTTCCACGACGACTGCTTCGTTCGGCGCGAGCGTCAGTGGAGACTTCGTGAACTGCGCGGGTGGGGCGACGGTGCTCAGCAGAATCTCTCCGGCGGGCAAATCGATCTCGCGCGGCTCCGCGCTGAAATTCAGCGCGACGACGACGTGCTGCGCCGCCGTATCGCGATGGAACACGAAACAATCCTCCGGCGCACCGTCGAAGGCGCGGTAACTGCCCTCGACCAGCGCCGGCGTTGATTTGCGGAGCTGGATCAGCCGCCGATAGAGCGCGAGCATCGAGTGCGGATCATTCTGCTGGCGCGCGACGTTGACGGCCTCGAAGTCTCCGCACGGCAGCCACGGTTTCGCGCTCGGCGAGAATCCGCCGTTGCGCGCGTCCGACCATTGCATCGGTGAGCGGCAGCCGTCGCGTCCGACCGGATCGCGTTTGCTCCCGGCGGCGACTGCCGCGTCGCGCATCCCGATTTCTTCGCCGTAGTAGATGAAGGGCGTGCCCCGCAACGCGAACAGCATCACGGCCGCGACTCGCGCGCGCGCCTCACCGTCGCCGCTGCGCGAGTAGCGCGAGATATGACGCGGGAAATCGTGATTCGACAGCGTCCAGGTCGGCCACGCGCCGGGCCCGAACGATTTCTCAGTCAGCTCGATCGCCGCGTGGAAACGGCGCGCATCGTAGCGCGCGAGCAGGAAGCGGAAGTTGAACGCGAGCTGCAGCTCGTCGGGACGCAGGTAGTCGGCCAGTTTTTCCTGCTCGCGCGGCCAGGTCTCTCCCACCAGGATCCGTTGTTCGTAACTGTCAGAGACGCGGCGAAACCCGCGGATGACGTCGTGAACTTCCGGCCGGTCGGTGCTGTAAAGGGGATCCGGGATGCCTCGCCCGAGCCATGGGATGTCGGGATCGGCGACGGTGCGGATCGGATTGTCACGCAGCTGCTCGTCTTTGATGAGATTGGCGATCACGTCGATGCGAAAGCCGTCGGCACCGCGATCGAGCCAGAACCTGATCACGTCGTGCATCGCCTCGACCACTTGCGGATTTCGAAAATTCAGATCGGGCTGCTGCTCCAGGAACGTATGCAGGTACCACGCCTCGGTGGCCGTATCGTACTTCCACGCGCCGCCGCCAAAAGTACTCAGCCAGTTGTTGGGCGGACGATCCGGCGTTCCCCGAACCCAGATGTACCAATCGCGTTTTGGATTGGTGCGCGACGAGCGCGACCCGATGAACCATGGATGTTGCTCCGAAGTATGGTTGGGCACCAGATCGACGATCATGCGGATGCCGCGCCGATGCGCCTGTGCGGCGAGCCGATCGAACGCCGCGAGATCGCCGAGGTCCGGATGGATTCCGCAGTAGTCGCTGACGTCGTAGCCCCAGTCGTCGAGCGGCGACGGGTTGATCGGATTCAGCCAGATCGCGTCGATGCCGAGCGACTCGAGATAGTCGAGATTGGCGGTGACGCCGTCGAGGTCGCCGATCCCGTCGCCGTTGGAATCGGCGAACGAGCGCGGATAGATCTGATAGAAGACGGCGCGCTGCCACCACTGGAGAGCCATTGCGAGCAACGAAGAATCAGCCGGCGCGCGAGCCCATCATGTCCGCGTAGTTGGTGGTGTAGAACCGTTCCTTCGCGGCCTCCGACAGATTCGGCGTCGAAAGCTCGAAGCGCTTGAGCGGATTGCGCCCGCCCTCGACGTGCGGGTAGTCCGACGAGAACATGCACAGCTCCTCGCCCGCCTGCTCGACGATCCATCCCACCGGTTCGTGCGGATACGGCGTGAAGCGCAGATTGCGCCGCACGTAGTCCGACGCCTTCAGCGGCAGGCGCAGGTATTTTTCCGACTTCACGAACGTCTCCTGCGATATGTCCAGGCGCCGCAGCCACGGCACGATCCACATCGCGCCCTGCTCGATAGATCCGCCGCGCAGCCGCGGGAACTGCTCGAAGATGCCGTCGAGGACCATCGTCGAGAGAAAAATCTCCGGCATCACGTGGATCGTCATGAAATCTTTCGAGCGGATGTTCTCGCCGCCGCCGAGGAAGTCGGTCACCGGGCGATCGTTGTTGTGAAACGCGCGCGGGATCGGCCGGCCACCGCCGCCGATGTGCAGCACGAACGGAACGTCGGCGTCCTGCAGGCGCGCCCACACGCCGTTGTAGTCGGGATGCGTGGGCGACTTCTTGCCCGGTGGCAGCGACGGAATATGAATCGCGGCGCAGCCGAGTCGAATCGCCTCGTCGATTTCCTTTTCCGCAAGCTCGGGGATGTCCAGCGGCACGAAGCCGACTGCGAGCAGCCGCCTGTCGCCGCGGCAGAAGTCGGCGATGGCGCGGTTGTGCGCGCGCGTGCCGCCGTAGAGAACCTCCGGCGTCGATCGAACCTGGTCGAACTCGCCCCAGAAATGCGTGATCGCGAAGGTGGTGAAGACCAACTGCGAGCTGAAGCCGAGCAGATCGAGCGCGCGCCGTCGCTCGTCGGGGTCGAAAGCGCCGAGCGCCTCCCATCCCTTGCGCAGCATCAGGTTCTGCTCTGCGTCGGCAACGGCGGCGGGATTTCTCTGGCGTTGGTCCGCATGCGCGACCGCCCTGTCCACCAGCTTGCCGGCCGATCCGATCGCCAGCGGATGCAGCTTCGGGCGAATGTCCGGGTCGGCGTGCGAGATCAGCCAGTCGCGAGTCTCCATGATGTGGCTGTCGGCGTCGTTGAAGATGCGGCCTTCGGCGTACGGCATCGCGATAACCTCGAAGCGTCAGAATTCACGCGGCGCACGATCACCTGCGCGTTTCGGCTTCAAGATAGTGGAGGACGCCTGTAACGTACAGAGGGCAGCGAAAGCGGCGCCAATTCAGATCGGCTGGCCTACGTCGATACGGTTGCCGTCGAGATCCTCGAACACAAACGCGCGCAGACCGTAGTCCTTGTTCTGGAGGCTCTTGACGATGCGCAATCCATGCTGCCGGCAGATTGCGTGGAGCGCATCGACGTTGTCCACCATCATGTGCGCGACGTTGAATGGCGCGGCTTTATGATTCGGTTGCAGCGTCAGGTGCAATTCGGCCTGATCTTTTTTCAGGATCATAAAGCCGACCGGAGTGCCGTTCTCGAACACCTTGGTGAAGCCCAGGACCTTTGTATAGAAGTCGGATGCTCGCGCGATGTCCTTAACGGGAAGCATGGCGGCAATTCGTCCAAAGCGAATGCCATGATCGGCGCCGTCGGTCATCGCATAGCCTCCGCGCTCATTTCTCGATGAAATCGAGATCCTTCAGGCGGTCGCGGGCGTCATTGACGGCGTCGCGATGGACCATCAGGCGCGTCGGTACTGCGGCAGTCGTGCCCAGCATCCGCGACGAGGCGGCGTCGAACACGAACGACTCGATGCCCGCTTCGTTCAGGTAGTCATGCGCCATCCGGACCGGAGTCGGATCGATGCTGGCGTAAATTTCCTCGAGTTCGGATGGGTCGGGTCTTTCAGTCTCGGCCATGGCTTGTCTTCTGTCCTGATAGCTTCAATCGGCGGTGCTCGATGCGGACGTCATTCCCCTCACCCGATTATAGATGAGCGCGGCGCCGCCCACCATGAGCAGTATCGCGATCAATGCGTCGAAGCGATGAAAATACGGCCCGAGGTCTTTCCAGTGCTGCCCCAGTTTCATGCCGCCGTACGCCAGCGCCAGGCACCAGATGTACGAACCGATCAACGTATAGATTGTGAACGGGATGAGTTTCATGCGCGACACGCCCGCCGGGAATGCGATAAAGGTGCGCACCACCGGCAGCATCCGGCTCCAGAAGACAGTGTGCGAACCCCATCGCTCGAAAAAGCGGTCGGCGATTCCCAGCTCGTGAGGAGTGATCAGAATGTAACGCCCGTAGCGCTCGATGAACGGGCGGCCACCCCACGAGCCGACAAAATACGCGACGTACGAGCCGAGCAGGCATCCGACGGCGCCGGCGATCGCGACCATGTTCAGGCCGAAGCGGCCCGTGGCGACGAGGTAGCCCGAAAACGGCATGATGATTTCCGACGGCAGCGGGATGCATGAGCTCTCGATCGCCATCATCAGGACGACGCCGCCGTAGCCAAGCGCGGAAATCGTCGCGATGATGAAAGCGGAGAGACCCGAGATCAATTTATCGATCATCGCCGACAGAGTGTCACGTGAGGGTTTGAGTTGCGAGATTACCGAGACAAACGCTGTTCTGAAATGGAATTCGAGGGTCGCGAGGACTTTGTTGACATTCTCCTCCGTTTCTTCGGTCGAGTGCGAAGGCGATTGAAGGAAAGCGTTGGGAGAGTGCGATGACGTGACGATCGGGCAGGGGTGACCTCTGCACCCAGTGTTTTTGGTTGTGCGACAGCGCCACGCGACGCTGTCGCGCTACGGGGTTGATTGAGAGAACGATCCGTGAATTGACGGGAATCCGGAGTTGCGTGGTGAGTGCGCTGGCGAGAGCGGTTGAGGCATTCATGTTGAATATTATGGCATAGCGGGATGACAACCGTTGGCAGGGGCAGGGGTGACCCCTGCCACCCAGTGATTTTTGGTTGTGCCCGGGAGCTGCGCTCCTTCGTCGCGCTGCGCTGTCGATCACTCTGAGGCCGGCGTGATCTTCCCCTCGCCCTGTCAGGAGAGCTTTGCGCAACCGGCAATTGTGATGGAGGTTGAGCGGATTGGTGATGGTTGATCATGGGAGAGTGTTAAGCTTTGAAGATTGGGGGGTGCTGCGATGCCGAT
>JBOHWI010000355.1:0-2667 GCA_050736675.1 Binatus sp. (SeqCode) | reverse complement strand
GGTCGCGGAGGATGAATGCGCCACTTGCGGCGGCAGCGGGATGATCGCGCGTGAGGAGAAACAGGGCAAGGCGCGCGTGATTCGCTCCGCCGAGGCCTGTCCGACCTGCGCCGGCAGCGGCGTGATTGCGGCGCACCGCACGCTCGAAGTGACGATTCCGGTAGGAGTCGCGGACGGCTCGCAGTTGCGCCTGAAGGGGCAGGGCGGCCGCGCGCCGCGTCCCGATCAGAATGGCGATCTCTTCCTGACTATTCGAATCGAGCCTAACGCTGTCTTTGCGATTGCGGGCCGCGACCTGCGCGTGAGTTTGCCGGTGTGGGACTACGAAGCGGCACTCGGCGCCGAAATTACCGCTCCTACCGTGGACGGGCGCGTCTCGCTCAGGATTCCTGCCGGGAGCCAGTCGGGACGCGTGATGCGCCTGCGCGGGCGCGGACTGCCTGTGCGCGGCAAGGAGCCGGCCGGTGATCTGCTCTACGAGTTGAAGGTGCTCGCCCCCACCGACTTGACCGCCAACGAGCGTGCGCTCATGCAGCAATTGGCCGATAGCCTCAAGGACCGCGGCGTTGCCGATCCGCGGGCGGAATTGATGGCGTCCAAGTGATCGGGAGTTGAAAGCGATGGCGCGGCGGACCTCATCTAGAAGCTCAACCAGCGGCGAAGTGATCCTGATGAGCCGCAGCGTGTTCTGCGCGATCGGCGGAATCAGCGAGCGCGAGTTGGCGTCCTGGGAGCGCGAGGATCTAATCGCGCCCGCCCGAATTGAGCAGGTGCGCGGACACTCGGAGGCGCTCTACGATCGTGAGGCGTTGCGGCGTGTTCGAGTGATCCGCACACTCGCTGAGGAGCTCGAAGTGAATCTCCCAGGGATAGAAGTGATTCTCCACTTGCTCGATCAGATGCGCTGACGTGGCACGGGTAGATCACTTTATCAAATGTGAAACCGCGGTGGGTTTCACGCTTCCTTCGCCAGCGGTGACCCGTGCACCCAACGTTCAGAGGGAGAGGTAGCCCCGGCAAATGTGTGAGATTAATCTCGTTCACAATGGTTCGGGCCGCTCAAGGGAAAGTCGTCGGGGCGATTCAGCGCGCGCTTTTGCGGGCCAAGGTTGCGCGGGATGCCTCTGTCCTTATTGGGCTCTCCGGTGGGGGCGATTCTGTTGCGCTTACGTCCGCACTTATTGAGTTACGGGACCGGCTGGGGCTGCGACTCTTCGCGGCGCATTTGAACCATCGGATTCGAACCGCGGAGTCGGATCGCGATGAAGACTTCGTGCGCGCTATGTGCGCGCGGCTTGGGATCGAGTTGATTGTCGAGCGGGCTGAAGGGCTGGACGCGATTTCACGCGCTAACCTCGAGGAGCGGGCGCGCGAGGTTCGGCAGGAGTTCCTGGCGCGCGTCGCGGATCGAATGGGCGCGGACTTTGTTGCCCTGGGACACCATCGCGATGATCAGGCCGAGACTGTTTTGATGCGTTTGATGCGCGGCGCGGGAGCGACGGGGATGGCTGCGATGGCCGAGCGCGGTCCGGGCAACCTGATTCGGCCGATGCTTTCGATTTCTCGCGCCGAGATTCGCGAGTACCTGAGTGCGCGCGCGATTCCTTTTGTCGAAGACTCGTCGAATTCGTTGCACGATTTTTTGCGCAACCGGATTCGCGGCGAGCTGCTCCCGATGCTCGAGCGCGAGTATGCGCCCGGGCTGGGCGCGCGGCTGGTGGAATTGGCGGGCGAGATGCGCTCGCTCGACGATCTTGTCGCGGCGATCGCGGCGCGCGAGCTGGACTCGATGCGTGCGCGCGGCGGTGCGCTAGACGTTGGGGGATTCGCCGGCCTCAATCCCGCGGTGCAGGCGGTTGCGATTCGGCTTTTCGTCGCCGAGCGGATGGGATCATTGCGCGGAATTTCGCGCGCGCATGTCGAGACTTTGCGAGCTCTCATCCTTGGTGGCGGGCCGAGCGACGCGATTGATCTGCCCGGCGGCTGGCGCGCCGAGCGCGAATACAATTTGTTTCGGTTGACGAATCTGCGTGGGCGTAAAGCCGCGCGCGCAAAATTTTCGGTGGCGATTGCGCCGGACGGAATCACAGTCGTCGAGGCAGCGGGATTCAGGTTCGAGGCTTGGACAATTTCGGCGGCCGATGCGACGATGCCGGACAGCTTGTCGGTCGCGATGTTCGATGCGGCAAAAATCGCGGACGCCGGATTAATCGCACGCAATTTTGTCGTGGGCGACCGGATTCATCCCGTGGGAATGCGGGGCACGCGGAAAGTTCAGGATGTCTTTGTGGATCGCAAGTTGCCGCGCGCGCGGCGCGCGCGCTTTCCCGTGGTCACGATCGGCGGCGCCATCGCGTGGCTGCCCGGCCTCGCGCGCGCCGAATCCGCGCTGGTGACCAATGCCACCGAAACCATACTGCGCGTTGAGGCGTCTGAAATCGCCGCATAGCGCCGTCCACGTTGCGCCGTAATCAACCTGCGTGATACTTTTCTAGTAGCATGAACCAGTTTTCACGCAGTATTGCGCTGTGGCTAGTGCTCGGACTTATGTTCCTGCTGCTATTCAATATCTTCAGCCGGCAGCAGCCCAAAGAACCCGAAATAATCTTCTCGGACTTCCTTAACCAGGTCGATAAGAACCAGGTCGCGCAGGCCACTATTCAGGGC
>JBOHWI010000354.1:0-8267 GCA_050736675.1 Binatus sp. (SeqCode) | reverse complement strand
CGGCACAAAACTAACTCGGCGCCTTGTCCACAAGTCCACAGGCGGGACGCTGATAGCGATCCCGCTGCCTGTGGACCCTGTGGGCAACCCGCCGCCACCGGCACTATCCAATACAGTTGCTCACCTCCATCCTCTCCCTCGCAGGGAGAGGAGACAGAACCGGTCAGGCGGTGGCCGCCCGGAATACCAGCCTGAAGCGGCTGAGGAGACTGGCGCGGTCTTCGGCGTGAAAAACGACCAGCCACGCGAGCATCAGATAGACCGCCGCGGCCGCCGACATCTGGTACGCGATTCCGATCCAGCCGGTGGCGCCATAGGAGCGGACCAGCCAGTCGACAACGGCCGCGTATGGCAGCGCGAGCGCGAGCGGCGCGCCGACGGAAAAGACCAGGCTCGACGTCGGCACGTCAAACATCTCGGACATGAGCATCGGCATGTACCACACGCTGACGGCCAGGAAGGCGGCGGTCGTCCCGAGCAGCGGGCCGGCGAGTCCGAAAGCAAAGGTAAACGCGATACTCAAAACCAGATTGAGCACAGCCTGAACGATTGTCATCGGGATGATTCTTCGAATCTGCCCGGTTCCAGTCACGCACCATCCCCAGAGCGAGAATATCGCCTGCATCAGAGCGTTCGCGGCTGCCAGCGCGGTGATCAGATCGCCGGCGTAACGTCCGCGTCCGACCCACAGCCAGACGAATTGGCGGTTGAAAGCCACGATCGGAATGAGAGCCGCCAGGCCGATGACGGCCACGACGCGGGTGAGTTCCAGCAGGCGACGACTGAAGACGTCCTTGCGTCCCTGTGCGCTCAGTTCCGCCAAGGCAGCCCAGCTCGCGTTGCCGATTGTTTGCAACTCGCGCTGCGCCAGCGACGTCAGGCGCTGGGTCAGAACGAACGGCGTAACCAGCGCCGGAGAAAGCAGTCCGGACACCACGATATTATCGGTGAGCAGGGAGACTCGTCCGCACAAGTTCAATACGAAGGTAGGCGCGTTGAGTTTGCGCACGTCGCTGCGGGCGGCTTCAGGCGCCGGTCCTTTGATGGCATCGATAAAAATCGAGGGAACTTCGCTGCGGCACAGCCAGAGCAGCGCGGCGTTGAAGACGGCGGCTCCGGCGACGACCGCGATCGATTGGCCGGTGATTCCCCATCCGGCCCACGCCAGCACGAGCGATCCCGCGGTAATCGTGATCGATTGCGCGGTGAGAAACACGCTCAGCCAGTAACCCTGCTGGCGGCCCTCCATCAGCGCGCGGAAGGGCGCCAGCGGCGTCATCAGAACGCCGAACCCTCCGATCAGAAATGAGTACCGCAGGTCCGACGCATATCTCGCCTGAACCGGAATCAGCCGCGTTGCCAAGACCGCCAGGATGACCACCGCGACGACACTGGCCAGCGCCACTTTGGTGTACGAGCGCACACCGCTAACCATCAGATCGTGCACCGACTTTTCCTCGTGGCGCGCTTCCGAAAGCGCGATCAGCGGCATCAGGGCGCCGCCAAGCCCGAACTCCAGCAGCGCGAGATAGGCCATCCAGTCGGTCGCTACCTGGAACGCGCCGAATCGTTCGTCGCCCAGCCAGCGCAGAATCAAGGGCGTGGCGAACAGGCCGATGACGACCATCACGATCGTGTAGGCCTCGCGCGATGCGATCGTCAGTATGAACCTTATCGTTCGCACGCCGGCTGGTCCGAGGTCGTCGCCATCGGCTGTGAATTGGCGGCGCGGAGCAACGATTCGTACACTGACAGAGTCTGCCGCGCCGTTTCGCCCCACGAAAACTCGCGCGAGCGGGCGCGCGCGCGGCCGGCCAGATCCATGCGGAAATCGTGGTCGGTCGAGACGCGTCGCAAGAGGCCGGCGAGGGAGCCCGGCGAATCGAGCGCGAAGGTTTCGCCACCGTCGCCGAGCACTTCCGGCAGGCTGGTGGCGTGGGCCGCGAGCGTCGGGCATCCGGCGGCCATTGCCTCACACAGTTGGAGACCGAATCCTTCATACTCGCTCGGATAGGCGAAGCACATTGCGCCGGAATAAATCGCCGGCAAATCTTCGTCGTCGATCCATCCCAAAAGCGTAGTGCGAGCGCCCACGTCCAGTTCGTGCGCGAGCTGCATGAGCGGTGCGCGCTCGTCCTCGCGTCCGCCGCCGAGCACCAGGCCGACGTCGTTGAGTTTGGCGGCGGCGAACTCGCGCATCAGGAACGGAAGGTTCTTTCGCCTCTCCCATCCGCCGACATAAAGGACGTAGCGCGCGGGCAGTTCGTATTTCCGGCGCACGCGCTCGCGCGCATCGTCAGGAACTCGCTGGCCGAATCGGGGCTCTGCAGCCTCGTAAATAACTGAGATCTTCGCCGCGGGAATTCCCAAAGCTTCAACCAAATCACGCCGGCCGTGATTACTGACGGTGATGATCCGATCGGCGCGAGCAATCGCGGCCCAATTGCGCAGCCGCGTTTTCAGGCTGCCGATCGACAGGTTGTCCGTCCAGCTCGTTTGAGGACGATAGTAAACCGCATCGATCGCGTCGTGCAGGGTCAGCACGCGCGGACAGCTGCTCGACCACGGGATCGAATAGTTGTACGGCGAGTGCAGCACGTCGACCCGGTCGCGCGCACATTGACGTGGGAGCCACAACTGCTCCCAGAAGAGGTAGCGCATCGGGAACGACTGGACGACCTTGCAACTGTCGGACGCGAAACGCGCCAGATGCGCCGCATGCACGGGCCGATCGGAATAGAGCACCAGCTCGACTCCGAGCCGCGAAAGCTCGGCCACCAGGTTCACCGTGTAGCGGTTCCATCCCCGCATGGTCGAATCGCGCAGCAGGCGCGCGTTGATCCCGATTCTCATCGACGAGCCGGCTCCGCGATTGCGAACGTCTCTTCTCGCCGCGCCTGGCGTCCAGTCGCCAACGAGTGTCCTATTGCCACCAGCGGCCGCTCGAGCAGGTAGTAACTGGCCGAGGCGCAAACGAACACCGTCACGATATTCAGCGGCCACTCCTGCAGCCTACCGAAGGGGAGGGGCCGCGGAATTTTCCAACCCACGAGGAATAGCTGCTGCCAAAGATAAAGGCTGTACGAAATCCTTCCTATCCAGCGCATCGGCGATGCTTCAAGAATCCGGCTGAACCAGAGCGTTGGATTGAGAACCGTGCCGACCAGGATCGCCGGAACCAGGAAGGCCTCCCACGCCATCTTGAGCGGAGGGCCGAGCGCAATGCACGCGACGAGCAGGAGCATCAGCACGGCGATCACGGGCGCCGACAAGCGCCGCGTCAGGGCCGCGCGATAAGCGGGGACGGCGGCGATCAGTGCGATCCAGCATCCCCACAGCAAGCCGTCGAAGCGCGTATCCGTTCTCTCGTAGATGTTGTCGGATAGGACGCCGGGCCAAATCTGTCCGTGGAACCAATGGAAGTCCGCAACTCGCCAAATCGCGACCGCGATCGCTATCGCCGGCAAGTAACGCCGTGCATGGCGGGAGCCGAGGGTCAGCAGCGCGGCGGGCCAGATCAAGTAGAAATGTTCCTCGACGGCGAGCGACCAGAAGTGTCCGGTGTACCACCCGGTGTCTGCCGGCATCACGATGTAGTTGCGGGAGAAGAAGACGCTGCTCAGCCATCCGAGCGGACTCACGACGATGACGCCGGCAAGCGCGAGCAAGCCGACCACCGCAAGGTATGCGAACGCGGGTGGCAGAATCCTGAACACTCGCCGGATATAGAAGCTGCCGAGGCTTATCCCGCCGGTTTTCTCCTGCTCGTCGAGCAAGCGCCCGCAAATGAGCAGTCCGCTGATACCAAAAAACAGATCGACTCCGAATACTCCGCGCTGGCTGACAGAGTACCAGGTCGAACTGGCAAATCGGCCGGCCGGATAGAACAGCGCACCGCCGCTGTGCGCGAACATCACCAGCAGGATGGCGATTGCGCGCCATCCGTCGAGCGTCGGTCGGTAATCTTTGGAAGGTCGGCTCACGGAGCGATCGAGCTGTGAGTAATCGAGGCTGACGGCGGTGACGCGGCCGTCGCGCTGCGGCGCAAACCTCCGCTGCGGGCGAGCATCTCCTGGTAGCAGTGCTCAACCGCATCGAGTGCCCGCGCCGGCGAGCACAGCGTATCGATCAACTGCCGCGCCGCGAGCCGCATGCGCTCCTGCTTCGGGACGTTGCGGAGCAGCGCCACTGTCTGCTCGATAAGTCCGCGATCGTCGTCGCTCACCAAGAGATGCACGCCGTCGCGGACGGGCAGTCCTTCGGTGCCTTCGGTGTTGGTGACGACCGGCACGCCAAACGCCATCGCCTCGACGATCTTCACCTTGATTCCGCTTGCGCGATCGGCCGCATGCACCAGCACGGTGCTTTCGCTGAAGTACGGGCGGATGTCGGGAACGTCCTCGATGATTTCCACGTCCGGCAGATCGACGTAATTACGCAACATCGAGCGCGCCCGCCATCCGACGATTCGAAGTTTCGCATCCGGGACTTGCCGCTTGATTCCGGGCCACAATCGCGTCAGCAGGCGCACCGCTGACGAGTGCGACGGGCGCCAATTCATCGAGCCAATTGCGCTGACGACGGGGCGCGCTGGCCGCTGCTGTGGCGGGACGAATCCGTAAAGCGTCGGGTCGATCGCAAACGGAAAGCGGTACACGGGCACTCCGCCGCCGGTTATTTTGCGCGCCGCGCTTTCGAGCCGCGGAGTTATTGCCGCGATGGTTCCGAATCGGCGCAGCAGATTTCGCTCCGCCCGTTTTCGCAACGTACGCTGCAGGCCGGTGCGAATATCTACGAAGCTGCTGTTCGCGTCATCGATCGCATACAGGTAGTGAAGGTTGACAAGCACTTTTGCCGGATCGACCTCCAGCGCGCTCCATCCGCTCCACAGCGTTTCGAGATGCAGTACGTCGCAGCCTTCGCGCAGGACGGCCGCCAGCTCGCGCCTGACTTCATCCCCGAACAGGTGCGAATGCGGTCGCCGGATCGTTTCGAGCTTGGCGGCGACTCCGTTGCGACTCTCGATCGGGTAGCAGCGAAGATCGTATCGCGGCGCCGGGAACATCAACGCCGCCCTTTCGAGGTCCGAAGCGTTGCTGCACACCGCAAACGCCGTAACTCGATGCCCGCGTTCCACCAGGCCGCGCAGCAGCACGTAGTACCATCGGGCAGCCGCGGTCCCAAAAGGAAGCGGCGGCTCGACCATCACGAGTGCAACGCGAATCGGCTTCACGCGGTCGTTTCTCCGAGCGCGACTATTTTCGCCGCCATGTCATTCCAGGTGTAGGCGCGCATCGCGCACGACAGCGCGTCGGCCGCGTTCCTGAAGAACTCGGGATTCGCTTTCCACAGGCGGATTCGCGCCGCAACGTCCTTTGCATTCTCCGAATCGGGTATCAACAGGTCCCTAAGCTCGGCGGGGTATCGCTCCGCGACGCCCGCATTCGCCGACACGATCGCCGGGAGCCCGCAGCACAACGCCTCATGCACGGCCAGCCCGTACGGCTCGTATCGCGAGGGCGCGACCATGGCGTCGGACGCGCGCAGTATATCGGGCACGTCGCTGCGAAATCCGAGGAAGTGGATGCGATCGCTTATCCCGGCCTCCGACGCGCGCCGCCGCCAGATTGGAAGTTCCGCGCCGTGCCCGACGACAGCCAGATGCGCCTCCCAGGCCGAATCCGCGCACAGCATCTGCCACGCGCGAAATGCAACATCGAACCCCTTGCGGCGATCGCCCAGCGCGCCGACGAATACCACCAGCGGCTGGTCCGCGGGCAGCCCAATCTCCCGGCGGACGCGTGCACGATCTCCCACAGTTCCCGGCCTGAATTCGGCTGGATCGGTCCCGAGATGAACCGTGTGGATTTTCGATCCGTCGATTCCAAGCTTTTCGATCGCGTTCTGCCGGGTCCGATTCGAGTTTGCTATCAGGATGCGCGCGCGAGGGAGCACGTCCCGTTCCTGTGCGGCGAAATAAAGGTGCACCACTCTGTTCTTCACGCTCGATAAGAGCGCCGAGGACGACGGCCGCCGGTAGGCGGCATGCACGTAATGTACCCAGTTGACATCGCCGAATCGGCAGTTGCCGCCGTTCGTCACCACCCTGCCGCCACGGCCGCTGACGGCCTCCGCCCATTTCCTCGCGACGCGGCCGAGGAGCAGTCCGGCCGCCAGGTACGAGTCCATGATCTTCCGCACTTGGTGCGTGATCACGTTCGGCATTGCTTTTAGTTCCGGATCGACGCGGTATGCGACCAGGTGGGTCTCGGCACCGCGCTCGGCAACGTATCGCGCCAGCGCGTAGTTGGCCCGGTCCATCCCTCCGGTCTTGACGAAGTCTCCGGAGACGATCAGATACGGCTTCATCGATCCCGCATCTGGTCGGGACGCGCCTGGCTGTTAGACTTTGCCGCCGCAAACAGGACCGAGTTGAGCATCCAGAATTCCATTCCCATCTGGCTGCCGAAGAAGGGGTAGCCCAGAGAGCTCACCACCGCGCCGACGTCGTAGGCGCAGATCACCGCCGCCAGGATCGCCAATTCAGGATCGACCCGTTTAAGCGACAGCCTGAAGGCAAACATCGTCGTCACCGCAATCGTGTACAGATAAACCAGGATCAGCGGAACTCCTCCATCTACCAGCCATGCGGTGAACTGCTCTTCCGACCAGATCATTGCGGTCCTCGGATCGGAATTGTCTCCGAAGTAATGGTTCATCATTCCCCAGCGGCCCAGTCCCGCGCCGAGCGGATACTGGGGCAAGAGATCTTCGATCGAGGTCTCGATGAAATGGCCGCGATTCTGATGATAAACCGTTCCGGGGTCGGACGCCGTAAGTGTGGCGAATCGAGTGGCGATTCCATTGCCTCCAACCGCGAGCGCCCAAGTGAAGCCGAAAAATGCCACCACACCGATTACGACCAGTAACCGCGTGAGCGTTCCGGCTTCGTAGCTGCGCCATGCCCGCCGGGTCGCGCGCACCCGTGCGCGCCGGATGGCCAGGACCGCGGTCAGTACGGCGGCGCAGACAATCAAGGTCACCAGCGACGCACGCACGTGCGAAAGAAAAATCGCTGCCAAGCCCACCACCATCGTCCCAATCGCCAGAATCCTGCCCGCCCTGTTCCTCCGCGTGAGCATGAAGGCGGCGCCGAACAGCGCCGCGTAAAAGCCGGCCGCGCCGGCGCCACCCGGGATGTCCGACAGCCCCATCGCGCGGAACACCAACTGCCCGTATGCATTCTGGAACTGGAGAGCTTTTACGTACGACTTGCCCTGGTTCAGGATGACGGTGGAAATGGCGGGTGTGAATTGCCCCGGATAGTACACTTGCAGAATACCGACCATGGCGCTGATCGATTGGAAGATCCAAACCATGAGCAGCACGCGGCGCAGATTCGACATGTCGATCGACAGGCGCGGCACCCAAAACAGCGGCGCCAGTATTGCCACGTACATCCCGATCTGTGCGATGCTGGCCGCCAACGTGTTGCTGTCGGGATTGAAAAATGCCAGCGCAACGATTGCCAGTATGAACTTCGCCGGCCTGACCGCCGGCGAGGGCGCTCCTCTGCCGCGCAGCGCTATAAACAGCGCGATGCTCGCGCCAAACAGCGCCATTCGCACCAGCACGCGAACCTGTCCGATCGAACCCGACAGCAGCGCGACCTGGCAAACGAAGCCGAGCGCGAACATCAGTTCGACCGCGTGTGTGCGCAAGTAGCCGACGGACGACCGCGTGCGTTCCAGCGCGTATCGAGTCTCCGTGTATGCCGTTCCTGAAGTCATCTCAAATCCAGGATGGCGCGCCGGGTCTTCTTGCTGTCAGTAGAACGTTGTCCGAGAGCGCGCGGGGGAAGAGACGGCTCAGGAATGCCGGGTAGTGTTGACCGGTGAACGGGATGCGGCCGCTCATCGTATAGCGGATTGTCGATTCCTGGAGACCGCACTCGGCGGCGATGCGCCCGAGGTCCACCGCGAGCAGCGCTGTCAGATGCGCCGGATAGTGAACGTCCTGGAAGTACTCGAAGCGCTGCTTGACGATGAGGGTCATCAGGCTCAATAAACTCAATTGATTCGGCGTCGTCACGATTAGCCATCCACCCGGTTTTGCCAATCTGGTCAGCTCACGCATAAGAGCGCGCGGGTTTTCGAGATGCTCGATCGTTTCGACGCATACGACTAGGTCGGCTATCGCGTCTGCCAGCGGGATCGGCGAGTCCAGCCGTGCCTCGCACAGTTCCATGTCCGGCGGCAGTCCCGGAT
>JBOHWI010000353.1:0-3387 GCA_050736675.1 Binatus sp. (SeqCode) | reverse complement strand
TCCCTGTGTCAGTGAGAACTTCGGCACGATTCCGATACCTTTAACCGTCCCCACCTGCTCGTCTTCCCACTCGACGTGCATCCCGCGCGCGCGATATTGCGAATCTTCGGCGATGTCCTTGCTCGTCATGATCGGCGCGCACGGCACGTTGCCCGCTGCCATTTCCGCGACCACATCCTTCACCGTGCGCTCGGAGATCCACCCGCGCAGGATCGCGTCGAACTCTATCCCTTCGATCGATTCGAGTTGCGTGCGCGCCGTCTCCCATTTCGGGTCGGCGGGATCGAGTCCGATCACGCGCAGGAGACGGCCGTACACGTCGCCGAGCGCACCCATCACGACCCACCCGTCGCCGGCCTGAAACGAGTCGAGCGGCTGAAATCCCTGCGCGCGATTTCCGGAGCGTTCGCGCACGATCCCGTTCTGGAAGTATTCCAGCATCGTGCCGCCCATCGTTTTGTGAATAGCCTCGTACTGCGCGACGTCGATCGACTGGCCCTTGCCGGTGGTGCGCGCATAGGTCAGGCCGGCGAGCGACGACCACATCGCGAACAACGCGGTCAGGTAATCTCCGGTCCACGGCGCCGCGCGGGTCGGCGGAGTCGGATCGGGGAACCCGGTCTGGTACATCATGCCGCCGACGGCCTGCCCGACAATGTCGTACGACGCGCGATGGACATAGTCGGGGTCGCCGTTTTGCCCGAATCCCGAGACGTGCGTGATGACCAGCTTCGGATTGATTTTCCACACAGACGCGTCGTCGAGGTTCCATTTGGAGAATGTGCCCGGCCTCGAGCTTTCCATCCAGATGTCGGCGCGCGCGATGAGCTTGAGGAAGATTTCGCGGCCGCGCGGCTTCGACAAATCCAGCGAGACGCAGAATACGTTGCGCCGCTCCTGGATCCACGAGGTCGCGACGGCAGAGTTGCCGTCTTTGGTCTTCAGCCTGACCCCGATATTGCGCCATCCGACGTCGCCGACGCCCGGCCGCTCGATTTGGATCACTTCCGCGCCCATCTCGGCCGCCAGCACGCCGGCGAATGGTTGTGCGATCAAGGTTCCGGTCGAGACGATCTTCACGCCCTGCAGCGGGCCGAATCTTTCGGTAACCAGATTTTCGAGGCTCATGGATTCTCCAGTCGCGCGGATGAAAACTTCGGCGATGATGCCTGTTTTCGTCCGGCAGGGGCAATATCAGCGCCGCAGCCTGCCGATTGCATCGCAGCATTCGGACAGCGTTTTCCAACGACCGGCTGCGGGCTATTATATTGTTTAAACTTGATGCGTAAGCCGAGGGCGGCGTGGATTCACCTCTAGCTCTACTCAAAAGCGATTCCCTGAACCGGCGCGAACTCACGATCAAGGCTCTTGCCGGCCTGGTTGGCGGCGCGATCGGATGGCTGCCTGTCGAGCTGGCCTCGCATAACGCCCATCTCGGCGAGGCACAGACGACGGGCGAAATGATTGCGTACTACATCTCGGCGGCGATGGCCGCGGGCGCAATCGGCGCGTTTATCACCGCGGTCGACACGTCCGACGTTCGCTTGACGCCGGAGTCCCAGCGCCGGTTCATCCGCGGCTTTGCCATCTGCGCGCTGCTGTCGCTGGTTTCGACGTGGCTCGGAAATTATGTCTTCAACGCAGTTCTCCAGGCGGGCGGAGTCGGCTTCAGCCCAAATGGCCAACTGGTTTCGGGCTCGATCATAACTCTCGTCATCGCAAGACTGTTCGGATGGGCAATCGACGGCGCGTTGGTGGGAGCCGGCGTGGGATTGGCGACGCTCACGATGGAAAACGTTCCCAAGGGCGCGGTGGGCGGACTTGCAGGCGGCGCGGTCGGCGGAATCGGCTTCGATTTGATCGGCTGGATCGTGGGCGGCGGCCTCGCTTCTCGATTCTTCGGCGAGGCGGTCACCGGCCTTGCTATCGGACTATTCATCGGATTGGTGCAGGAGCTGACCAAGGCCGCCTGGGTCACGGTCGAACAGGGACGCTTGCGCGGACGGCAGTACCGGATCGGGGGGGCGCGCGCGGCGATAGGTCGCGCCGAGGAAAATCCGGTCGGGTTGTTCGGCGATCCCTCGGTGCAGCAACGGCACGCGGTGATCGAACGGCGCGGCGCCGATTACGTGATCAGGAATCTTGCAGTGCAGGACGGCACCTTCGTCAACGGCAAACGGATCGAAAGCGTTGATCTCCGCGACGGCGATCGAATCAATATTGGCGGCTACGAAATGATGTTCCACCTGCGAGGGACGTCGGCGCCCGCGCAGCATCAAGCGTCGCTGGCCGTCGATGCGATCAATCCCGCGCACGTCGCGACGCGGCTGGCGGGAGCGAACGCGAAGGTCGAGGGCCCGAGCCTGGTCGATGCGTCGGGGCAGCCCTACCCCGTTCAGTCCGGCGCGGTGACGCGCGTTGGGCGCGCGCTCGACAATGAGATCGTGGTCACTCATTCGTCGGTCTCGCGGCATCATGCGAGTCTCGAAAATTCCAACGGCGCCTTCGTGGTGAGAGACCTCAACAGCCAGAACGGAACGTTCGTCGGCAACCGGCGCGTGACCGAACCGACGCGCGTGAGCGACGGCGACACTGTAAGGTTCGGCGACGCGCAGTTTATCTTCCGTGGCTGACCCGGAGTTCGAGAAACCGAGGTTCTGCGCACGATGCGGCCAGCCGATCGTCGTGGCGGACGCGAGCTTCTGCAAATCGTGCGGCGCGCCGGTGACACGTTTCCCTCTGCTGCTGCGCAGAGACTCGGGGTTCAACCCGGTGCTGGCACTCGTGCTAAGCATCGTACCGGGGGTTGGGCACATCTATCGCGGCAGGATAGGCAAGGCATTTCTGTGGTTCTTCGGAGTGTCGTTCGCGTACACGATAGCACCGCCGTTGGGAGTTTTTATCCACATCGTATGCGCCGCGAATGCGGCCTTCTCCGACGCACTTCGCGAAGACATGCAGGTACGATGATCATGGACGCTACCCACTGCAACCAAGGTGAAGTAGTGGTTAGATTCTGGCTGTAGGCATGATTGCGCCCGACACCATCGTTGGCGGCCGTTACCGCGTGACCAAGCCGCTTGGCGGGGGCGGGATGAAACTCGTCTATCTCGCCGAGGACTTGCGCCTGGCTGCGCGTCCGTGTGCGCTGGCCGAGATGGTTGACAGCTTTACCAGCCCGGATACGCAGAAGCAGGCGGTGGCGGCTTTTCAGCGCGAGGCCGACATGCTCGCGCAACTCAGCAACGAACATATCCCGCGCGTGTTCGACCGCTTCAGCGATCAGAACCATCACTATCTCGTGATGGAGTTCATCGACGGGATCACCCTCGAGCAGAAGCTCAACGACGCGGGCGGCAAGCTGCCCGAGGGCGCACTGATCGACGT
>JBOHWI010000352.1:0-2454 GCA_050736675.1 Binatus sp. (SeqCode) | reverse complement strand
GAATAATACTCGTCCCACCACCTCGAAGCGCGCCGTGTTCATCAGGACGTGCTGGCTGGCGGTATGCACGTCGCGCCAACATCGCTCGATGGGGCACGAGGTTAGCGCCGAGTTCATCCCGGCCGCGTCGGCTACCAGATCGACCGCCTGCACCGCCAACTTGACGGCGGTGACCACCCCGAGGCGCACGAGCGCGCGATCCTCAAGGCTGAAGCTCTCGCCCGCCTCGCCCTTGCGCCAGATCTCGTCGTTGCAATTGTAGAAGTAGGCGCGTCCCGCCCGCAGCAAGCCTTCCGCTTGAGCATACTGGGTCTGTGCGATGGGGCGTTCGCGCAAGGTAGCTCGCGTGGCCGCAGGCACTTTGGCTTGCGCGATTTCGTTCAGCGCATCAAGGGCGTGCCGCGCAGTGCCGAGCACGACCGCTGCGAGGCCTCCTGCAAATTGCAGAGGCAATGGAATGTTGTCCAACGGACCGCTCTGCCACGGCGATTTCGCATTGAGCCAATCGAAAGTGAATTCATCCGGGACAAAGACATTCTCGAATGTGCAATCGTTGCTGCCGGTTCCGCGCATCCCCGCGGTGGACCAGGTATCGAGCATTTTCACATGCTTGATCGGGAACAGCCCCGCGCGCAGCACCGGAACTCCGTCGACGATTTGCGGCGCACCGTCGCGCAGGACCATCCCCGCCGCCATCAGATAGCTCGCGTGAGCCGCGGCGCTGGCATAGGTGGCCCTCCCGCTGAAACGCCAGCCGCCTTCCATTGCAACTATCTGGGTGGTCATAGGATTCAGCGAACCGGCGGTGACGCCGCGCGGATCGCCGTAGATCTTTTCGAACGCCGCACGAGAAAGGTTGTATCCGAACAGCGGCCCGCCCGAACAAATCGCGAGATTCCAACCGACCGAGCCGTCGATGCGCGAGACTTCCTCGCACAGCCGCAGCAAATCGGGGATCGTCACCTCGCCGCCGCCCATCGCGCGCGGCAGTAAAACCCGGAACAGGCCGGCCTGATGGAATGCCTCGGCGACCTCGCGCGGCATCTGCGCCTCGCGCTCGGCGCGATCGGCATACTCGCGAATTATCGGCGCGAGCCTTTGCACCTTCTCAAAATAAGGGCGGGCGCGTTCGGATATGAGCTGATCCATTTTCAAAACCTCGGTGGCCAAGTTTTGCGGCACTATGGCGCGGATTCAACGCAGTCAGCCTAATGCACCCGCCGCCCGCGCGATAATTTACGCAATTGTCAGCGCGCGGAATCGAGCAACTTCTGAAGATTGCTCGTATCGCCGCGCTCATTCGCCGTCTCGCCGGCGCGGTCGTACAGCACCTTGCCGGCGGAATCGATTACCGCGATGGTCGGGATGTAACCGTGGTAGTAGCGCGCGATCAAAGGGCTCTGCTCGAGCGATGGATTGCGCAAATCGACCACGACGAAGCGAATTTTGTCCTTGTACCGCGGGTAGAGTCGCACCAGGCGTTCGGCTTCGCGCGCGGTATTCCAGCAATTCGCCGTGCCGAAGAAGATGACGGTCGCCTGGTCGGCGGCAATCGAACCGGCGGAAAGATTTTTCCCCTCGATTGGAAAATTGGCGCTCGAATCGTTCGAAAACGAAAGATCCGGCGCGAGTTTCAGGTCGCTGGCCGGCCGGCCGGGTATTTCCGTCGCGAACGCGACGGCTAAAATCAGGGTGGCCGCGATCGAAGCAGCGACTGTCATCGCCTTGAAATGTGGTTTCATATCACAACAACCGATCGACGGGGTTGTATTGTTCCGAGGATGCCGGATGCGAAGCCAAAATAACAGTTCACACACTCCGTCTTACGGGCCGCGGGGCGAAGGCGCCGAGATCGCATACACGATCGTGGATTCGGCGCTCGGCCGGCTGCTGGTGGCAGGCACGCGCCGCGGCATCTGCTTTGCGGCGATGGGCGAGTCGGATCGGATGCTGGTCGCGGAGCTGCGCGCCGACTATCCGCGCGCGTCGATTCGAGTTTCCGTTGCCGACCCGAAGCGACCCCAGGATTCGCGGATCGCCCGATGCGCCGATGCGCTTGCGAGCTATGTGGCAGGCCGCGCGAAGATGCCGGCGCCGCCGATGGACATTCGCGGAACTCCATTTCAATTTGCGGTGTGGGACCAGCTCCGTGCAATTCTGCCGGGCGAAACGCGCTCGTATTCCGAAATCGCGCGACGAATCGGACGGCCGCGCGCAATCCGTGCTGTCGGAACAGCAAACGGCGCAAATCCGGTCTCGATTGTCATCCCGTGCCATCGCGCGATTCGCGCATCCGGACATCTGGGCGGCTATCGATGGGGCTTGGAGCGCAAGCGCCGGTTGCTTGAGATGGAACGGCGCCTGCGAAGCTGACGCTTACAGGCGTCCACCAGGCCATCGTGAAGAAGCCGGCCGGCGCGCCAACAACAATCACCGCAGCAGTCATACTAAATC
>JBOHWI010000351.1:0-3672 GCA_050736675.1 Binatus sp. (SeqCode) | reverse complement strand
CACTAAAATTCCCCCGCGTGATTTCGCATCGCTGCGGATGATACGCTGAACGTCACAGTGAAGCCGTTGCTCGAAGTCAAAGCGCTGCGCACCTCGTTTTTTACCGAGGCGGGAGAGGTGCGTGCGGTGGACGGCGTGAGCTTTTCCGTCGCGCCGGGGAAGCTGCTCGGGATTGTCGGCGAGTCGGGCTCGGGCAAGTCTGCGAGCATGCTCTCGATCATGCGGCTGCTGCCCGACTCTGCGCGAATCGTCGCCGGCGAGATGATTTTCGAGGATCAGGATTTGCTGAAGCTCAGCGAGCCCGAGATGCGCCACGTGCGCGGCGCGCGCATCGCGATGATCTTCCAGGAGCCGATGACCTCGCTGAATCCCGTCTTCACCATCGGCAGCCAGATTGGCGAGGCCGTGCGCCTGCATCAGCACACCAATCGCGCCGAGACTCGCAACCGCACTATCGAGGCGCTCCGGATGGTCGGGATTGCCGACCCCGAGCGCCGCATCGACGACTATCCGCACGAGTTGTCCGGCGGGATGCGCCAGCGCGTGATGATCGCGATGGCGCTGTCGTGCAATCCGCGCCTACTGATCGCCGACGAGCCGACCACCGCGCTCGACGTCACGATCCAGGCGCAGATTCTCGATCTGATTCGCGAGCTGCAGATGCGCCTCGGCCTCGCCGTAATACTGGTCACGCACGATCTCGGAATCGTCTCCGAGTATGCGGACGACGTGACGATTCTGTACGCGGCGCGCGTGATGGAGCAGGCGCCGACTGCGGAACTGTTTCGAAATCCGCTCAACCCGTACACCCGCGGCTTGCTCGAATCGATTCCCGGCATCGACGGCAGCCGCCATCGCCGCTTGCAGGCGATCCCCGGCTCGATTCCGAGCGCGCTGAATCCGCCGGCCGGCTGCAGGTTCCATCCGCGATGCCCGCAGGTAATTCCTCAATGCTCCGCCGGAGAGCCGCCGCTCGAAAACAAGGGCCCGAACCACTATGTCGCCTGCATCCGCGCCTAATCCCGCAATCGGCCATACGGCCGCAATCGCGTCCGGCGCGGCGCTGGTTCGCGTCGAAAATCTCAGCAAGGAATTTCCGGCGGGGTCGACGGGAATAATCGGCGGGAGAAACCTCTCGATAAAAGCAGTCGCCGGCGTCACCCTGGAAATTCAGGCCGGCGAAACGCTCGGACTGGTCGGAGAATCAGGCTCGGGCAAATCGACGCTGGGCCGGCTGATATTGAAACTGCTCGAGCCGACCGAGGGCGCCGTCTATTTCGACGGACGCGATCTCTCGACGCTCGGCCGCGCGGAACTTCGCACGCTGCGCCGGCAGATGCAGTTGGTGTTCCAGGATCCGTACGCGTCGCTGAATCCGCGGATGCGCGTGCGCTCGATCGTCGGCGAAGGAATCGAGATTCACAAACTTGCGCGCGGCGCGGAAAAGGAGCGGCGCATCGTCGAGCTGCTCGCGATGGTCGGGATCAGCGCCGACGCGATGGATCGCCTGCCGCACGAATTCTCCGGCGGGCAGCGCCAGCGAATCGGCGTCGCGCGGGCGCTCGCGGTAGATCCGCGCTTCCTGGTGCTCGACGAGCCGGTCTCGGCGCTCGACGTTTCGATCCAGGCGCAGATAATCAACCTGCTGCAGGACTTGCAGGAGAAGCTGAAGCTCACTTACCTGTTCATCGCGCACGACTTGCGCGTGGTCGAGCACATCAGCAATCGCGTCGCGATCATGTACCTCGGGAAGATCGTCGAAATCGCGTCGCGCGACGAGATCTACCGGAACCCGCGGCATCCCTACACCCGCGCGCTGCTCTCGGCCATTCCAACGATCGACGCCGCGACCCGGCCCGAGCGCATCAAGCTGCCAGGCGAAATGCCGAGTCCGATGGACCCGCCGCCCGGTTGCGCCTTCCATCCAAGATGCCCTTATGCGAAAGATGTTTGCAGTAGCGTCGAACCGAAATTGGAGACCGGGCGCGGCGGCCACGCGGTGTCGTGCCACGTATTCCCGGCGCCGTAGCGGATGGAATCAACACAGATCCCGCAGGATGCAGGCCCGGCGTGGGCCGAGGCGCGCACGCGCGTCGCAGTCGGCCGCAACGTCAACGTCTCGGGCAAGCTGATCTTCAACGAACCGGTCAGAATCGAGGGCCGCTTTCGCGGCGAGGTTCGTTCGGTCGATCTGGTCGTGGTCGGCGAAGAAGGAATGGTCGAGGGCAAAGTGTTCGCGCCGCGGCTGCTGATAATGGGCGAGTTGCGCGGCGATGTCGTCGGATGCGGAAGCGTGGTGCTCGGGCCGCGCGGCAAATTCTTCGGCAATATCGAGACGCGCAGCTTGTCGGTGTCGGAAGGCGCCTACCTGGACGGCAATATTCGCATGACGCGCGTCTCCGTCGAGAAGACCGTAGCCTCCGGCAACAGATGATCGAGGACTGGCTGGACGCTCAGGTCGCTGTGTCGAGGCGCGCTGCTTTGCCCGACAGGTCGCGCAGGTAGTATAGTCGCGCGCGGCGTACGCGGTTTCGCGTCAGCACCTGCAGGCGGTCGATACGGGGCGAATGCATCGGGAATATTCGCTCGACGCCGACGCCGTAGGAAACCTTGCGCACGGTGAAGGTTGCGCGGTTGGCGCCGCGGTTCATTTTGATCACGATGCCTTCGAAAGACTGGATGCGCTCTTTTTCGCCTTCGACAACCTTGACGTGGACGCGAACCGAGTCGCCGACGCGGAATTCAGGCAGGTCCTTACGGATGCCCCGCTCTTCGAGCTTCTGGATAACGGTGTTCATGGGAGAAAAAACCTCGAGTCGAGCCAAATAACCTATCCAAATGCGCGCTCGCACTCAATGGGTGGCCTCAACATTGGCGTAGCGGCGGCATTCCGGTGCTGAAATGGCGCGACTAACGGATGCCGATCGCCTTTCTGACTCCGTGTGTCTTTGCTAGAGAGCAACGCATGAAGGTCTGCCACGCGGCCGCGTTCGCGCTTGTGGGCTGGTATCTGATGCTTCCGCCGGCGCTGCCCCATGATCCGGACAAAGTGGATGAGTCGGCTCCTCTATCGCAATGGGACCTGATGCAGAAGTTTGATTCCGAGAGCCAGTGCGCGGCTGAACGAACCCGAATGATCGGGCTGGGCAACCACTTGGGCCGCGTTGCACAGTGCGTCGCCAGCGACGATCGTCGACTCAAGGAAAAAGCCCCGGCAAATTGAGACGCAGGTGGCCAATCCGATGCGCGACCGGTTCGCTGAAATAGTTGCGGCAATCGTGCCGCTTGACGAGCTCGAGCGGGAGCATCGCGACTCGACGCTCGAATGGATTCGATCGGGTGCGCCGATTTTCAGGACCAGGAAGCCCGACGTTCCGCCCAAGCACCTGGTGAGTTACTTCGCTCTCGTCGATGAGCGGCGCGAGAAGTTGCTGCTGGTCGATCACGAGCTCGCGGACTTATGGCTGCCGAGTGGAGGTCACGTCGAGCCCGGCGAAGACCCGAACGCGACGGTGGTCAGAGAACTCGCGGAGGAACTGGGCCTCGCGGCGGAATTCATGCGCACCGACCCGCTGTTCATCACCGTGACACGAACGGTCGGCGACGATGGCGGGCATACCGACGTCTCGCTTTGGTACTTGCTCCGCGGCGACAGCTCGCGCGCGATCGAGT
>JBOHWI010000350.1:0-5446 GCA_050736675.1 Binatus sp. (SeqCode) | reverse complement strand
GATCGAGATCGCGCCAGTTGATTCGCTGCGCCTCGTCCTGCGGCGGGTCCCACGGATGGTGCGGGTCGGGGAAGCTCATCCATACGAACCAGTTGTCGTCGGGGTCGAGCGAGTCGAGGTACGCGATCGTGCGCGCGGCCACCCAGTCGGTGTGGTAATGCTCGCGCGGAACGGGATTGTACTTCACTTCAGGCGCACCGGTATCGCCACCGGGCATCGCGCTGAGCAGCGGCGCGAAGCCGGCGATTTCGTTCGGATGGTTTTTCATCATCCACAGCGAATAGTGCCACCCGCCGACCGGGACATGCATCGCGAGCTCCATCCGGTCGAAGCCGCGATATGGGCCGGTCGAATCCTTGCCCGCCATCTGATTCTCGAACCATCGCCCCTGCAAATCGAAAGCGGGTTCGAAGTGAGCCTTGCCGAGCAGCACGGTGCGATAGCCGGCCTTCTCGTGAAGATACGCGGCGACGCTGGGCGAATCGGGCGGGAGCGCGACGCCGTTGGCGACGACGCCGTGGGTGCGCACGTACTGGCCGGTAATCATGGTCGAGCGCGCCGGCATGCAGACGACGTTTTGATTGTGCGCGCGGCGATAATTGATGCCGGTGGAGGCGAGCCGGTCGGCGACCGGAGTCTGCGCGATCTTGCCGCCGTTGCATCCGAGCGCGTCGTAGCGCTGCTGATCGGTCGTGATGAAAAGAATGTTGCGTCCCATCTTCGGCTCCGTTTTTAGTTCGGGACCTCTCCCCTAACCCCTCTCCATGAATGGCGAGGGGAAACAGGCAGAGGACGATTTGTCAGCAATGCGCCGATGGTTGCGGCCATCACTTCACGCGCCTGGATTTGCGGGAGGTGCTGATGACGGCGCATCTGCTCCCATGCGGTCCAGCTCGCAACGAGGTCGAGTGCGGCGGCGGTAGTGCGTCGCTCGGTATCGGGGAGTTGCGAGAGTTCGGGCTCGAAGGCGGCCAGCGTCGCGGCGCTCATCAGCTTGCGTGAAAGATCGAGTTGTCTGGCGAGTTCTGGACGAAACGGCTCGAGCAATACGGCCGCGCGACGGACGGGCGAGAGAGTCTCGAGCACGCGGCCGCGTTGGGCGGTGAAGACCTCGATGCGTTGCGGCAGCGGAAGCGAGGTCGGAACCGGGCCGATTAGCGGCTTGACGCGCTCGGCCTGAGTGCGGGCCAGTTCGCTGTAGATGGCTTCGAGATCCTCGAAATGGTGAAAGACGAGGCGGGGCGAGATGCCGGCATGCTCGGCGATGCGTATTGCAGTTGGGCGGAGGTCGCCATCCAAGATGAGGTCGAGGAGCGCCTCGACCACGGCGCGACGGGTGCGGATCGAGCGGGCGAAGCGGCCGTCGATTTGAGGAGCCTGCGTCATTGAGAGTTGAGAGTTATTACAGTCATACTGTAATTACAAGGACGAAAAGTCCGCGAAACCTACTATAGGTAGCGGGTACATAGGATTAGGCCACTATGGGTGGGTTCGTTCCGTCAAAAATTGTTTTTCTGTGAGGGCGATGACGGCTGTCGGCGATGGGTGGAGTGGGCTGTCTTGCGTTGCGGATCGTCATGACTCGTAGTTGGCACATTTCGGGCGAGCGCGTAAGGCGAAAAAGTTCAGGGGCAGTGAGAAGTGTTCCGTAGCGCGCTCTGTGGAGCGAGGGGATCGCTCTTCGGCGGCGTTATCAGTCGATACAAAGCTCGCGTGCGATTTGAATTGCCGCCGGAAATATGAAGCACAAGACCTCGACGCCGTGCAAAGCTCTCTCGGACAAGGGGGAGGTTAAGCCGGATCGAGGAGATCGAGCAGGTTCAGCGTGATGCGCAGCGTGAGGCCCCAGATTGTCTGACCGCTGTAGAGGATCGCCGGGAACTTTGACGAGCGAGTCGCCGGGCCGTCGCTCTTCCATTCGTAGTCGCCGCGAAACTTTGGGTCGCGCAGCGCGGTCAGCGGCACGTCGAAGATTTGCGCGACCTCGGAAAGTTGCGGTCTCAGCGGTGCGTCGGACGGAATGACGCCGACGAACGGCGCGACGATAATTCCGCTGGTCGTGGTTTGCATCGTGGGGAAGGCGCCGACCACTTCGACGGTTGTCGGATTGATGCCGACTTCCTCGTGCGCCTCGCGCAGGGCGGCGTCGAGCAGGGTCTTATCGACGGAATCGACGCGTCCGCCGGGAAATGCGACCTGCCCGCGATGACTCGCGACGTGATCGGAGCGGCGGATATAGACAATGTGAAGCTCGCCGCGACGCTCGAACATCGGTATCAGCACGGCGGCCGCGTTTTGTTTGTTGGCCAGAGCCTCGCGCGGCGGCGGAGTGACGGTCGAGAGCTTGTGCCGGATGCGCTCGACGTGGCGGGCGAAGCTGTTGGCGTCACTCATCGCTACAGATAATCGCGCGCGACGCCCTGCTTGCAAGAGCGCCTTTGTTTTACCGGGTTTCGATATACACAGTAGTCTCCAATCGAACCAAGGAGGGACCACATGCCCGGTGACTGGATGCGAACGGAATCGGAGAGCGGACCGGGAGAGCTTTCACCGACCGCACGACGCGACCTGCTCCTGCTCGGACTCACATGGTCGGCGGGCTTTATTGACGCGATAAGCTTTCTTGGCCTGGGGAGAGTGTTCACCGCGAACATGACGGGCAACACGATGCTGCTTGGGATCGCGCTGGGGCGCGGAGACCTGGGCGCAGCCTTGCGGTCGTCGCTCGCGCTGACGGGCTTTTGCCTGGGTGCAACCGCCGGCGCTCTGATCGTGATGCGCGGCGAGCGTTTGGTCCTGTGGCCCTCGTCCCTCACCAAGGCGCTGGCGGTGGAATTTGTCACGCTGGCGGCGTTTGCGCTCGCATGGCGATGGGGCGATGCGTTCGGTCTGAGGAATCCGCAATCAACCGAATTTCTGATCGTGCTGTCAGCCTTCGCAATGGGCGTGCAGAGTGCCGCCGTCCGGCGCATCGGAGTTTCCGCGGTGACCAGCACGGCGGTGACGGGGACGCTCGCCGGCGTGATGGCGGGAGCAGTGGGATGGCTCCACGGCTCAGTGGGCGTGTCGCGGCCCGGCAATTCGGGCGCACCGGGCGCGAGTGCGGGATTCGGTCTATCGGCGTCGGTCTGGGGCGTTTACGCTTTCGGCGGGTTGGCCGGAGGCGCGGCGCAGGTCCATTGGCCGGACGCTTGCGCCTGGCCGGCGGTGGTGGCGACAGGATTGGTCGTCGCGACCGCATCCGTCGTTTGGCGCCAGTCGAATCGCGCGTTTCGCGCCGGTTGAGCCCAACTGCGCCACCTCCACGGGCATCAAGCTCGCCGCGCGATAACGGGGCAGTCTTTATCAGTGTATATTGAGGGCTCGCTCCGGCGGCTGCGCGCGGGCGAATCAACAAGATGCGATATTTGATTGGCAGGTACCACGAGATTGCGCTCAAGGGGCGCAACCAGTGGCGATTCGTCGATCAGGTCAAGCAGAATCTGCGCGATATTTTCGGCGACTACCGGCTGGGCAATATGCGCAGCGTGGGGCCGCGGCTGCTTGTGCAAATTCCCGACGAACTCAGCGACGAGACCGCCGCCGAGCGCGCGGCGCTGATTTTCGGCGTGCAGAATTTCTCGCTCAGCTATTCGACGCCGCGCGATATCGAATCGATCGCGCGCGAGGCGATCAGGCGTGCGACCGGCAGCAAGGCGCGGACTTTTGCGGTGCGGACCAAGCGCGAGGACAAGCGGTTCGCGATGAATTCAGTAGAAATAGATCGCGCGGTGGGCGGCGAAGTGCAGGATGCGCTCGGCTTCGAAGTGGATCTCAGCGCGCCCGAGCTGACGATCTCGATCGAGATAATGAACGACGCCGCGTACGTGTCGGCGGGCAAGATGCCGGGTGCGGGCGGGCTGCCGGTGGGAGTCACCGGGCGTGGGATGGCGCTGCTGTCGGGCGGGATCGACTCGCCGGTCGCGGCGTATCGCATGATGAGGCGCGGGCTTCGGCTGGACTTCGTGCATTTTCACGCGCACCCGCTGGTTTCCGCCGCTAGCCGGGAGAAGGCGGCCGAGCTTGCGGCCCATCTGACGCAATGGCAGGCGCGATCGACGCTGATGCTGGTGCCGTTTGGAAATTTGCAGCGCGAGATCGTGGCGAACACGCTGCGGCCGCTGCGGGTGGTGCTGTACCGGCGCTTCATGCTGCGAATCGCGAGCGCGCTTGCCGAGCGATCGCAGGCGACTGTGCTGGTGACGGGTGAGAGCCTCGGACAGGTGGCGTCGCAGACGCTGGAGAACATGGCGGTGATCGAGCAGGCGGCGGCGTTCCCGGTCATGCGGCCGCTGGTCGGGATGGACAAGAACGAGATCATCGAGCAGGCGCGGCGGCTGCATACTTTCGAGACGTCGATAATCCCCGACGAGGACTGCTGCACGCTGTTCGTGCCGGCGCATCCGGAGACGCGCGCGCGAATCGAGGAAGTCGAGGCGGCGGAATCGCGCTTCGATATCTCGCGGATGATCGACGACGCGATCCGCGCCACCGAAGTCGAGCGGTTCTGGTTTCCGCCGCGCGCCGCGCACACCGGAGCTGCCAAAGCCGTATAGTTCGGGAGTATCGACATGGAAATTCCACTCAAAGTTGCCGAGCTGGATCACGTGGTGCTGCGATGCCGTGATCAGGATCGCGCATTGGACTTCTACACGCGCGTCCTGGGCCTTAGCGAGGAGCGGCGGATCGCGCAGATTGGGCTGATCCAGTTGCGCGCGGGCCGCAGCATGATCGACCTGGTTCCGGCCACTGGTCCGCGGGTCGAAATGGGCCTCAACGTCGATCACGTATGCATCGGGGTCGAGGCTCGCGACTTGAACGAGGTCGTGCGCTACCTGCGCGGACAATCGGTCGAGGTGATGGGCGAGCCGGCGATGCGTTACGGGGCGCATGGCGCAGGACTTTCGATCTACGTGAAAGATCCCGAAGGCAACGTGGTGGAGCTAAAGCAGATGCCGCCCGCGCGGTGAGTACGACTGCCGGTCGCATAGCGCGCCTTTTTTCTGATAAGCAGAACTGTCGCCTTTCGCGATGGCGGCCATGGCGGTGTCCCGGGGCTGAGCTTGTTTTTAGCGGAAGTGACACTAGAATCGAACCGTTTGCCGATTGCGTGAAGAGGGATTTCGACGATGACGACAATCAGGATTCAAGCCAAGAGCGCGATGCTTGCGGCTGTGACGGTTTGCGCGTTATTCGCGGCGGGGTGCCAGGGCCATACGCCGCAGCACGCCGCGGACACCTATCTGAGCAACCTGAAATTTTACAATTATCCGGCCTGCTATGAGGCGCTGTCGCATCAGGACCAGGTCGATCGCACGATGGATCAGTTCCTCGAAGAAATCCCGATGGCGCCCGACGTGAGCAAAGACTGGTTCAAGGGCGTCCTGCGCACATACCAGTACAAAGT
>JBOHWI010000349.1:0-6468 GCA_050736675.1 Binatus sp. (SeqCode) | reverse complement strand
CTATCACCCGGACCATCTGGGCGGGCGCATGATGGGGCAGAATATCGAGGGCGCCGCGAAGATGCTCGAACACGTCAAGGCCAAGGTCTATGTGAACAAGCATGAGGCCGACGGCGTCAAGCAGGTCGCGGGATTGGGAGACTCCGACATGGTCAAGGTCGACGCGGGCGACACGGTCAAGGTTGGCGAGCTCGAGGTGAAGTTCCTGCACACGCCCGGGCATACGCCGGGATCGCAATGCTTCCTGGTCGAAGGCAACCTGATTTCCGGCGACACGTTGTTCGTGAATTCGTGCGGACGCGTGGACCTGCCGGGTTCCGATCCGGAGGCGATGTATCACAGCCTGAACGATACGCTGCGCAATCTCGACGACTCGACGGTGGTCTTTCCGGGGCATGCGTATTCGTCGGAGTCGAGCACGACGATCGGCGAGCAGAAGCGTCACAACATGTACATGCGATTTCCGACGCTCGACGATTTCCTCGACGCGATGGGCTATCCGCGCCGCTAGTCGCGAATCGGTGCTCGTGAACGTTCGCCATGGCTGAGGATTCACACAAGCCTGCCGCGCAAGCCGAAAAGCTGCGCGAACAGATCGATCGCGCCAACTACCGCTACTACGTGCTCGACGATCCGGAAATCTCCGACGCCGAATACGACAAACTGATGCGCCGGCTCGAGGCGATCGAACGCGAGCATCCTGAGTTGGCGACACCGGATTCGCCAACGCAGCGCGTCGGTGCGGCGCCGAGCGAGAAATTCGGCGTCGTGGTGCATCGCCGGCCGATGATGTCGCTCGGCAACGCGATGGACGCCGAGGAGATGCGAGAGTTCGACAAACGCATCAAGCGCCTGCTGAAGTCCGACGCCGACATCGAGTACGTCGCCGAGGTCAAGCTCGACGGACTCGGCATCGAACTGGTTTACGACAACGGGCGCCTGACCGTCGGCTCGACGCGCGGCGACGGAACCAACGGCGAAGAGGTTACGCAGAATATCCGCACTATTAAGAGCGTGCCGCTGCGACTGCAGCATCCCGACCGCAGGGAAAGAAAAATACCGCGTCTGCTCGAAGTGCGCGGCGAGGTCATCATTCCGCGGTCCGGGTTTGTGAAGATGAACCAGGAGCGCGAGGAAGCCGGCGAGCCGGTGTTCGCCAACCCGCGCAACGCCGCGGCGGGCGCTCTGCGCCAGCTCGATCCGAAGATCACGGCGTCTCGGCCGCTTGACGCATTCATGTATTCGCCCGGTGTGATCGAAGGCGTCGCGTTCAAATCGCAGTGGGAGTTTCTGCAGGGTATCAAGGCGCTCGGGCTGCGCGTGAACCCGCTGTCGCGCGTATGCAATGGAATCGACGCGATCCTCGAATACTGGAACGAAATCACCGAGAAGCGCCACGAGCTCGACTACGAGGCCGACGGCGTCGTCGCCAAGGTGAACTCGTACGCGCTGCAGGAGCAGCTCGGCGAGGTCTCGCGCTCGCCGCGCTGGGCGATTGCGTACAAGTTCAAGGCGCAGCAAGCCGAGACGGTGGTCGAGAAGATCGACGTGCAGGTCGGCAGAATCGGATCTCTGACTCCGGTCGGCAAGCTGCGTCCGGTGCAGCTGGCCGGCGTGACGATCTCGAATACTTCCCTGCACAATCTCGACGAGATTCGGCGCAAGGACATCCGCGAGCGCGACACCGTGCTGATCGAGCGCGCCGGCGACGTGATTCCGTACGTTATTCGCGTCACCAAGGAAGGGCATCCGCGCGCGAAACCGTTCGAGATGCCCGCGTGTTGCCCGGAATGCGGCGCCGCGATCGTGCACGAGGAGGGCGAGGTCGGCTACTTCTGCGTCAACGCGAATTGCCCGGCGCGGATGCGCGAATCGATTCGCCATTTCGCGTCGAAAGGATGCCTCGATATCGAGGGGCTGGGCGACAAGCTGGTCGGGCAACTGGTCGAGAAGGGGTTGGTGAAGGAGCTGGACGATCTGTTCGGGCTGACGAAGGCGCAACTCGCCGGCCTCGAGCGAATGGCAGACAAGAGCGCGCAGAACGTGCTCGACGCGATCCAAAAGGCTCGCAAGACTGCGCTCGACAGATTTATCAACGGGCTCGGGATACGGCACGTCGGCGAGCATACGGCGCGGCAGCTTGCGTTGAAGTTCAAGACGATGGAGGCACTGGCCGACGCATCCGAGGACGACTTGCTCGGCGTGCGCGATATCGGCGAGGAAGTCGCGCATAGCATCCGCGAGTACTTCGACGAACAGCGCAATCTGAAGACCGTCAAGCGGCTGATCAAAATTCTCGACGTCGAAGCGCCGGCCGAAGTCGAGGGGCGCGATGCGCTGCGCGACAAGACGTTCGTGCTGACCGGGACGCTCGAATCGATGACGCGCGAGGAGGCCGAGCGCAAAATCATGGCGGCGGGCGGACGAGTCACGTCGTCGGTGAGCCGCAAAACGGACTTCGTCGTGGCGGGCGCGGAGCCGGGATCTAAGCTGAAAAAGGCGCAGGACTTTGGAGTTCGGGTGCTCGACGAGAAAGGGCTCGAAACGGCGCTCGCGGGGAACAGTTGAACCGGGGATTTGAATTTGATGCGGGGCTGCGCGCCCCGCACCCACGGCAGGGGTGACCCCTGCACCCGGTGAAAGAAGGTCGAGCGCTGCGCGAAGTTATGATGACTCAGGACCAGACGGGGCGCGCGCGGGTCCATCTGGTCCTTAGCGGGCGGGTGCAGGGCGTCGGCTTTCGATTCTCGGCGTACGACGAGGCCAAACAGCTCGCACTTGCCGGATTTGTGCGCAATCTACACAGCGGCGAGGTCGAAATAGTAGCAGAAGGCGAGCAGGAGAATTTGCGGATGCTGGCCGCGTGGGCACATCTGGGCCCGCCGTCAGCGCAGGTAAGTGGGGTACGCGAAGGTTGGCTCGATTTTACCGGGGAATTCAACGAGTTCCGGATTCGGTGACTCAGCGAGCCAAAAAGTAGGCCTTTAATGGTTTGCCTGGATTAGCTATGCTTTAAATCCGCGTGTTCGAGTATTTGCAGAGCTTCGGAGTATCGGAGTACTTTTTCAATCAGGCTCTAAACAGAAGGAGATTGGACTGAGATGGCTGTACCACCTGAGGCGGCTGGACGAGCCGCCGAGTCGCATGATTCCGCTAATGGGGTCGCGCTTAAGCCGCATCTGAAGCGTGACCACGTCGTTATCCGGTTTGCGGGCGACTCGGGCGATGGGATGCAGTTGACGGGGATGCAGTTCACGAACGAATCGGCGCTGGCCGGCAACGATATCGCAACACTGCCTGACTTTCCCGCCGAAATTCGCGCACCCCAGGGCACGCTGGCCGGGGTCAGCGGCTTTCAGCTGAATTTTTCAAGCAGCGAAATTTTTACCGCCGGCGACGAGCCCAACGTGCTGGTCGCGATGAATCCGGCGGCGCTGCAAGCGAATATCGACGACGTCCCGCCCAACGCCATCATAATCGTTGACCGCGAAGCGTTCACCGAATCCAACGTCAAGCGCGCCGGCTACAAGAGCAATCCGCTCACCGACCATTCGCTGGACAAATTCCAGGTGATCGAAGTCGATGTGACCAAGCTCACGTCGCTGGCCGTGCACGGAATGGGGCTGAACAATCGCGCGGTGTTCCGATGCCGCAATATGTTCGTGCTCGGGATGCTGTCGTGGCTGTATCAGCGGCCGATCGAAAGCACGCTCAGCTACCTTGAGAGCCGCTTCAAGAAGACGCCCGAGGTTCTGGAGGCGAACGTCAAGGTGCTCAAGGCCGGGTTCAACTACGGCGAGACGACCGAGATGTTCGCGAGCTCGTACGAAGTGCCGGCAGCGCGAATCGCGCCGGGGCTGTATCGCAATATCACGGGCAACGCCGCGACCGCGCTGGGATTCGTGGCGGCTGCGGTCAAGTCGGGACGCCCGCTGTTTCTGGGCTCGTATCCGATCACCCCTGCCAGCGACGTCCTGCACGAACTCGCGGGCTTCAAGAATTTCCCTGTTTATACTTTCCAGGCCGAGGACGAGATTGCCGGCGTGTGCGCGGCAATCGGCGCGTCATTCGGCGGCGCGATTGCAATCACCACGACTTCGGGCCCCGGCATGAACTTGAAGGCTGAGGCGGTCGGGTTGGCGGTGAAGGTCGAGCTGCCGATGGTGATCACAGACATCCAGCGCGCCGGGCCCTCGACCGGGATGCCGACCAAGCCGGAACAGGCCGATTTGCTCCAGGCGATGTACGGCCGCCATGGCGAGTCGCCGATTCCGATTATCGCGGCGTCAACGCCGGCCGACTGCTTCGACTGTGCGTACGAGGCCGTCCGAATCGCGGTCAAGTACATGACGCCCGTGATTCTGCTCACTGACGGCCAGCTCGCCAATGGCGCCGAGCCGTGGCTGCTGCCGGACGCCGACAAGCTCGCGCCGATCAAAGTCGAATTCGCGACGAATCCCGAAGGGTTCATGCCTTACACGCGCGACGCGGAGACGCTGTCGCGGCCGTGGGCGATTCCGGGGACCAAGGGCCTCGAGCATCGCGTCGGTGGATTGTCGAGCGAGAACCTGACCGGCAACGTGAGCTACTCGCCGGCCAACAACGAGCTGATGGTGCGGACGCGGGCGCGCAAAATCGCCGGCATCGCGCGCGAGATTCCAACGACGCAGGTATTCGGCGACGCCGACGGCGACCTGGTCGTGCTCGGATGGGGCTCGACCTACGGCCCGATTCGCGAAGCCGTCAAGCACGTGCGCGCGAAGGGCAAGAAAGTTTCGCAGATTCATTTGCGTTATCTGAATCCGCTGCCGCGCGACCTCGAAGACACGCTCAAGCGTTTCAAGCAGGTGATGATCCCCGAAATGAACATGGGACAACTGCTCAAGATGGTGCGCGCCGACTACCTGATCGACGCCTTCGGGTTCAACAAAATCCAGGGCCGCCCGTTCAAAGTCAGCGAAATCGAAAACCGCATCAACCGGGCCCTGGAGGGCTGATCGAAAAATGGCTACCGTTCTTAACCGCAAGGATTTCGTCTCCGATCAGGAAGTGCGCTGGTGCCCCGGATGCGGCGATTACGCGATTCTGGCCGCAGTGCAAAAGACGATGCCCGAGTTCGGCATCGCGCCGGAGAACACGGTCTTCATCTCGGGCATCGGATGCTCGAGCCGGTTTCCGTACTACATGAACACGTACGGCTTCCACACGATTCACGGCCGCGCGCCGGCGTTCGCGACGGGGCTCAAGGTCTCGCGGCCCGATCTTGACGTGTGGGTGGTGACCGGCGATGGCGACGGCCTGTCGATCGGCGGCAATCATCTGATCCACGTGCTGAGGCGCAACGTCGATCTGAAAATCCTGCTCTTCAATAATAAGATTTACGGACTAACGAAGGGCCAGTACTCGCCGACCTCCGAAGTCGGCAAGGTCACCAAGTCCACGCCGATGGGCTCGATAGATTTTCCCTTCAATCCGATCACGGTGGCGCTCGGCACGCATGCGACATTCGTCGCGCGCACGGTGGACGTCGAGCAGAAGCACCTCGGCGAGACGCTCAAACGCGCGCATGCGCATCGCGGCGCGTCGTTCATCGAGATTCTGCAGAATTGCAACATCTTCAACGACGGCGCGTTCAACGACGTTAGCGACAAGGCGCTGAAGGCGGACCATCAACTGGTTCTCGAGCACGGCAAACCGCTCATCTTCGGCAAGAATCGCGACATGGGCATCAGGATGAACGGGATGCGGCCGGAGGCGGTGCATCTCGGCGGCAGCGTGACGGAGAAAGACCTCGTCGTGCATGACGAGACCAATCTGTCGCTGGCGTTCATGCTCGGTAACTTCGAGCCGCCGCTGCCGACGCCGATGGGCGTGTTCTATGCGACGTCGCGTCCGACCTACGACGGCGCAATCAACAAGCAGCTGGAGGACGCAAAAGCGAAGCAGGGCGCAGGCGACCTGAAGACGCTGCTGAGCAAGGGCGACACGTGGACGGTGACCAACTAACCCGCGAACACTTCCTAGCGAATGCACAAAGGCCCGCGAGAATAATCTCGCGGGCCTTCTGATTACGACGTCGCGCATCTCAAAAAGTAATGGCGTTTTTATTCGCCTTAATGAATGCGAACAGATGGCTGGCAATATCCTCGCCGGCCGCCTCATAGTACGAGGTGTCGCATTCGTTTAGTTCTTGTTCGCTCTCCTCGCCGTCCGTCATAGCCGCGTCAATCGCTTCAACCGTAAGGCTTGGTACGTGAAGGGCGTCGATCGCTCTCTGGGCGATCTTGGCGTTTCTTGGACATCCTATCTGAACGAGCGCTTGCACGATCATTGGTGCGAACTGCCGTGAGAGGTTAGTAAAAAAGAGGCTGTACCCGCCGTTGTTGACCTCACGTTCCAATCCTTCAATCGCCAGAATAATTTGTTCTTTGACGTTGAGGCTGCTCTTTCCAGCGCGTGCTATCCTTT
>JBOHWI010000348.1:0-1957 GCA_050736675.1 Binatus sp. (SeqCode) | reverse complement strand
GATAGCGGCGAGGCCTCTGATCACACGGCGCTTGGCGGGGCTAAGCGACTTCAAATCCGGCGAATCGAGCTTGGGGGCTTGCTTGCGATGCCCGCGAGCCGCCTGTGCGATGACCTCGATTTCGTCAGGGTTGAAGCCGAATAACTCCGCATTCTTAATCAGGTAATAAGAATGGCGATTGTGCCGGTCATGATCAATCGCGTGGCCTATATCATGCAATAAAGCCGCGAATTCAAGGAGTTCTCGCGAGGACTTGGGCAGGCCCAAAACCGGCGCGGTCGCGTCGAACAGCATGAGCGCAAGCCGCGCGACCTGCTTGCCGTGCTCGTTGCCGGCGACAAATCGGGTAGCCAGGGCGCCGACCGAGCGGCGGCGCGCGTCGCCGGCAGAGCGCGTGTCCAGCTTGCGCGCGAGCCCGAGCAGCACGCCCTCGCGCAGTGCCCAAGTGCATGCAACCAGCTGGGGTGCGCCCGACTTCTTCAGGATGAAGTTCACCAACGCGGCAGCGGCGGGCATCAGGTCCACGCGCTTGGCGTCCATCCCGGGAAGATCGACGCGCAGGGCGGCGTTGGCCTCGACCAGGTCGCGGGTCAGGTCGGAAATCTCGCCCGCCGACGCGCTTGCGCCATGCAGGCGTCCCAACTCTTCACCGCGCGAGGATCGCGCCATCGCGACCATCGTGTTGATCGTGCCCGAGGTTCCGATCGCGCGGACGACGCCGGCGCGCTTCGCCTTGCGCATCAGCGGCCCGATCGCGCGTTCGAGATGATCCTGGAGCTTGCCCAACTGCGCGCGCGTCGGCGGGTCGTCGAGGAGGAATCGCTCAGCCAGCCGCGCCGCGCCGAGCTTCACGCTGCGCATCCATAGCGGCTTGCCGTCGCGCACCAGCACCAGCTCCACGCTGCCGCCGCCAACATCGATGAGCAGATGAGGTCCGCCGTCGAGACCGAGGGCGTGTCGCGCCGCCTGAAAGATCAGCCGCGCTTCGTCGAGGCCCGAGATCACTTCTACCTTCAGTCCGGTCTCGCGCTTGATGCGCCGGATGAACTCCGCGCGATTGCGCGCCTCGCGCACCGCGCTGGTGGCCACCGCGCGCAGCCGGTCGACCTTGCGTACACGCAGGAGTTTTTTGAAATTCACCAGAGCGCGCACCGCAAGATCCATGGATTCCGAGGTGAGCCGTCCCGTGGTGAACGAGCGCCGGCCCAGTCGCACCATTTCCTTGACGCGGTCAACCACTTCGAGGTGACCGTCGCGACCCACGTCCGCCACGATCATGTGGACGGAGTTTGATCCGACATCGATGGCGCCCAGCCGCATGAATAGAAGGTAACGTCCCCGGCGCTCGATGTCATCCATGCCGGCACAGATCGCCGCTTTACGCTGCGATTAACGTCGAGTGTCGAATTTGTGTTCACGGTATCCTTGGAATCACATCAAGCCTAATCTGAAATGAACACGCCTGACGGACGTGCTTCCTTGGCAGTCGCAGCTTCAACCCCGATTGGAACCGACCTCCCCGAGTACGGGTCCTCCAGCCACAAGTGGCTGATCGCGCTGGCCGTGATGCTGGGTACGACGCTCGAGGTGCTCGACACCTCGATCGTCAACGTCGCGCTGCCACACATGCAAGGGACCTTCTCTGCCAGCGTCGACGAAATCGCGTGGGTGCTTACCAGCTACCTCGTCGCCAACGGGATCATGATTCCCATGACGGGATGGATCTCCTCGCGCTTCGGCCGCAAGCGCTACTTCCTGACGTCGGTCGCCGTCTTCGTAGCCGCCTCGGGTTTGTGCGGCGCGGCGCGATCTCTGGATCAGATGGTCGTATTTCGCTTGATCCAGGGCGCGGCCGGGGCGGCGATGGTTCCGTCGTCGCAGGCGATCCTGATGGAAACGTTCCCGCCCAACGAACAGCAGCTCGCGATGGCGACGTGGGGGATGGGCCTGATGGTAG
>JBOHWI010000347.1:0-7086 GCA_050736675.1 Binatus sp. (SeqCode) | reverse complement strand
GGCGGCCGCCGTCGCCGCCTCCTGCCGGAAGCGCAGCGACTTTGGCTTCGTCTTTATCTTCGGCGCGAGGCCTTTGCCCTTCAGCTTGACCGTGTGCAATCCGTACTTGGCGTTGCTGTTCACGTGCAGCTGCCCGATTTGCATTCCCTTCGAGGAAGGGACTGATGCGACCTGGATGGCGCAGGAAGCACCGGGTTGAAGCACGGCCGGGCAATTGCTCGAGGTCACGACGAATCCACTGCTCACGGTCGGCTGCGACAATGTCACGGGCGTCTGCGCGGCGGTGTTGATCACGGTTATCGTTGCCGCCTTGCCGGCGCGGCCCACGACCTGCTTTGAGAACGAAACCGACTTGGGGCTGGCATTGAGTGTCGCAAAAACCGGCGTTGGATCGGCGCCAGGCGTTGGTGTCTCAGTGGGCGTGGCCGTGATGCTGGCGGTAACAGTCGGCGTGGCTGTGACGTCCGTGGTTGCGGTAACAGTCGGCGTCGCTGAGATGGTCGCACTCGGCGTCCCCGTCATGGTCTGCGTTGATGTGATAGTTGCGGTCGCAGTTGTTGTCGGGGTCGGCGTGCCCCCGGCGGAGAGCAGTCCGAACGCAGCAAGCTGGGTCTGCGTTCCCACGTACACCGAGCCATTGGCGACCGTAGGAACGGTGAACTTTACGGCAGGTCCGGGATTATCCGAACTGTGCTGGTCGCTGGTGTACAGCATCTGCAGGTTGGTGGCGTCGAAAGCAATTAGAGTCGCGGGGCCGTTCGATTGCCAGCGCGCGTTGTTGATCGCCCAAAGGACGCCGCCGGTCGTGCCATTGGCGGAGATGACCGGCGACGCTCCCGGGTACGCAAAGAGGGAGGCTACCCCGGCCGCTACTGGTGGTGTTTGAATCAGTCCGTTGGCTATGACGAACATTTTCGGTTCGTCGGTTTCGCCGATCGTGTAGAGCATGTTCTGCAGACCGACACCAGGCACCGTCCCCTGCCAATACGCGGGCGTGCTGAACATTCCGCCGACCGCGCTGGGCAGTTCCTGGACCATCTGGTCGGTGCTGGCGTTGAATCCACCCATCGAGTCGCGATTGACCAGATATAACGTGCCCACCTTGCCGGCGCCGATCATAAGATGAGGATTTGGCCCCGGCTGATCCGGCAGGAGCAGGTTGCCCCCCGAGCCCATATCAAGGTCTTCGTCGTCGAGAACGAGTTCGTTGAGCGGTGTGAAAAAGCTGCTGATCGACATCGAGCCGCCGCCGGGCGTCAGCCGCAAAAAACTGTCGCCGTAGTTGGCCCGCGAGGACGCGGACGTGTCGAAACTTCCGTTGCCGGTAATCGCTATCAGGTCGCCGTTGGTATCGACGCCGGGACCGCATCCCGATTGCCAGATTCCACCTTGGTCGCCCTTGGGCGTGGTGTTGTACACAACCATCTGCGTGAGCAGCGTCTCGTCATAGCCGAGAATCCATCCATGGTACGGCTGAACGTCGCAGTGCGACGCAAAGCTCAAATACACCACGCCATTGGCAAGCGTCAGCGCCGGCCGATCCTGCTGCAGCAGAGGATCAAAAGTAACCACGCCGCGGACGGCGTCCCGTGCGGTTCCGGGCACGCTCGCCGTAATCGTCACCGGACTGTTCGCCCGCTCGAGTCCGGTCGTAATGTCAAGCGCATGAAGTTGCTGCTGATAATTGCCCGGGCCCAGCTTGACCTTCGAGACGACGTAAAGAGTCCCCGTCGCCGGATCGATCACGGGCGTAGCCGTGATCCCAATGATGGGCGTCAGGTCGATGCATCCGCCGATATCGGTCGACGGCACCGCGGTAATTCCAATCGACGGATCGATGAAGCTGGTGTGCCACAGCGGCGGGCCCGCCTGGTCGGCGTCGAAGGCGTACACGGTGTCATTTTCGGTGGCGACGTACACCACATTGTGGGTTCCCTGGCTCGGGATCGCCACGTTGGGCACGTACAGCGGCTCGGCATAGGCGGCGCCGTCGATGGCGTCAGTGAACTGCAAACCGAATTGCGACGCGTTCACGTTCGAGGGTGTCAGTACGCTCTCGGCGAGGTTTTGCCCGGTGCGGAAGTTATCGTTGCGATAAAGAAAGGTCCCGGTGAAACCCGGCTCTAGCGCGCGCGCAACAATCGGCGCCGGTGAACCTGCCGCGTGCCCAATGATGTCCGCACCTGAGATAACTGCGATCAGCGCCGCCGCACCCGGTACCAAACCCCGCAACAATCGCCGTGTCACTTTGCCCGCCGAATATTACTAATCCTATGCCCAAGATTTTACTTGCGCGCCCGATTTTACTTAGGTGATTGAAGCACGTCTATGACCGGAAGCGGTCACCGCTGAGTCGGCCCTCGAACCGGATCTGCGCAATTCCATAAAAGAAACAGGCCCGGACTCCCGGACCTGTTCCCACTCTCAAGTGTGGTCGCGATGCGCCTCCCCTGCGCACACAGCGCAACCCAAGCGAAGCTGTATCAGCGCGATGCGACGCGGCTGCCCGCGACCGTAACTGAATTCTCCATCCCCAGGCTCGGCGGCGCGCTCCTCCAGCTGTGAACCATCTTCGAGACGATCATCGCCAACGCAATCATCGCCCCGATGATCAGAATCAGATCGTGCGATGACCTGAATATCGACTTTCGGCTGACTCTCATCGAACCCTCCCGGCGCTCTTCCCTCAAATGCCCCCGATAGTGGTCACGCAAAACCTGGACCGTGCGTCGGAATAGGTCGGCAGTCTTCCGGGCCGAAGTGAATTTTTCTCTTAAATTCGTTCGACTATTTTCCTAATCGCCATGTTCCGCAGCCATATCGTACTGTTCGGAGAATTCTTCAATTTGTAGCATTCGTATCAATTATCTGGTTGCATCGCTGCACCTGACATTCTACGTGATGCTACGGCACAGTTTTTGCTCAATCTTCGCCCGCCTCTCTTGACCTATCTCAAAGCCCCAAACAGCTCGTCGGCGTCGGGTTCGCAGTTGGCGTGCGCCTCGGCTTTGGGGTGTGCCTCGGCTTGGGGGTTTGCGTCGGGGTTGGCGTCGCAACGGTCTTGCTCAGCGCGATCGTTCCCCACCATGTACCCCAGGTATTGTTCGTGCCCGCGTATTCCTGGATCGTCCAGATGTCGATGTCGTTGATCGGATCGACGGCCACGTTGCTGTAGTCGCCCCATCGATTGTCTCCCGTACCGAAATCCTTGAAGTACGGCGCCTCGCCCGCCTTGAATACGGTGTCGGCCTTGAGCGTGTTCGGCGGATCGGTGTGACGGCGAAACGAATAGTTGGCGCTCGCATACTGCGACGCGCCAAATCGCGAGTAGCCAATCATCATGTCGTCGTTCGCGTTGACGTCCAGCGTCGGGTACGCGTAATCGAACGCCCCCGACGCATCGTCGCGCTGGCCGAGTTGCTGCACTACGCCGACGCTGCCGCCGGCAGTATTGATCTGCCACCACTGCGCCGACGCTCGCGTCGGATTCGACAAGTACACTGTCTGCGCGGCCCACAACGAGCCATTGCGATAGACGCAGTTGCCGATTCGGTCGTCGTCCGTGTCGATGCGCGCCGTCGAGCCAAGCTGCGGCGCGAAGTTCAGCGCCCCGGCATCCCGCCACCCTTTCGCCGCCTTCGGGAAAGCAACGCCGGTCGTCAGCACTTCTGCGCCGACCGACCCGGTGATCGTGCTGACGCGGAGCGTACCGCTCGCGCCGTCCCAGTTGCGCACCAGGTACTCGGTCGAGAGCGTGTCGTCATGGGTCACAGCCGGGTAGTCGGTGAATCCTGTCTGATCGTGAAACACCGTGTATTGGCCGATGCCGCCCGCGTACAAGTCGGCCTTGTCGAATGCGTAAATGTTCGACGCGACAAACGCCCCCTGGCTGACGGTAAAAACGTTGGTCTGCACCACGATCCAGTCGCCGTTGAAGCCAAGCGTCGGATAGTCGGCCCAACTCGCGCCGTTCGCGTCGACACTTACTTTGTAGAGATTCCAGCCACCCGTCGGATCGCTGGTCTGCGACACGCCGACCAGGATGCACGCGGTCGGCGTGGCGGCGTTGGCGCCCGCCGATACGATCCATCGATTGGCGTAACGGTCGAACAGCACGCGCGGATCGAACGCTTCGCTGATTCCGCCGAGACTCGACCAGAACGAGGCAATCGGAACCGAGCTGAGAACGACGCCCTTGCGCGTTTCGATCATGACGTTGCTGTTCAGCGCGACCATCAGATGGTTCGGGCCTACTGTCCCCTGCGTGTCGGGGGGAATAACCGCTCCGTTGTCTGTGCCGGCGGGGAAATCCGCCTTGCGCATGCGATGACGTCGATTCGAACGGTTGGCGGTATGCTCTGCCTCGCGAGCATCGTCGGCGGGATCGAAGCCGTCGCCGTCGTCTTGAAAAGCACCCACGTGTCCGGCGAGCGGCCGATGGATGGCAACCGCGACGGGTTCATCGGCGCTCGCAACTGATCTCGAGGCCTGATCATCAAACCGGATCGTCGAGCGGCTGGATGCAACCGATTGCACACCCTCGATTTCCAACTGCGCCGGCGGTGGAATCTGAGCGCAAGCCGGCGTTACGAACTTCGGACTCCAGATCGACGCCGCGCCCAGAGCAAGCGCGGACGCAACGACGAACGCAAGGTATTTGGCGCTCGGGGTCGTGAGTGATCGGCGACTATTCCGCAACTAAAGAACCTCCGCGACGAGCAAAACAATGCACATCACAAGGCTAACTAGAGCAAGTATTAAGCCGCTTAGACCCCTCTTAAATGATTGCTGATAGTAAAGGAGAAGAACTAACGAATATAGCTCAAATTAGCTTTGGTTCATTCGAGAATTTCTGCGCCAGAGCCTTGCGCCGCCCCTTACCAACCGTTGCCTCTTTGTGGCAGAGCTGCGCTGTGTGTCGCAGGTTGGGACATGGGTGACGGCAGATCGGTACGCCGCTGGGACTCAAACTACCTCGAGACCGTGAACTTGCCATATTTGCAGTGATATACAGAATCGAAGGAGTCGAGCACATGAGCGGCAAGAACATCACGATCAAAACGAAAGACGGTGGAAGTTTCAGCGGCTACCTTTCGACACCTCCTTCGGGCTCCGGTCCTGGAGTGTTGGTGCTGCAGGAAATTTTCGGGGTCAGCGCGCACATTCGCTCGGTCGTCGATCGATGGGCCGAGGAAGGCTACGTCGCACTCGCGCCGGACCTGTTCTGGCGCCTGCAACCCGGCGTCGATCTCGGCTTCGGCCCCGACGACGTCAAGGCTGCGCGCGAGCTTGGCGTACGTTTCGACGTCGATCAGGGCGTGCGCGACATGGGCGACGCGATCATGGCGCTGAAGGCGCAGCCCGAATTCAAAGGCAAGGCCGGCGCGGTCGGCTATTGCCTCGGCGGACGGCTGGCGTTCCTGGCCGCCGCGCGCCTGGGAGTGGACGCGGCCGTCAGTTACTACGGCACGCGCATGGACGGTCATCTCGACGAAGTAAGATCGATTCGATGCCCGATCGTGTTCCACTTCGGCGGCATCGACGCCGCTGTGCCGCCCGCAATGCGCGACAAGATTCGCGCCGCGTTCAGCGCGAATGACGATGCCGAGTTTTACGTCTATGCGGATGCCGGCCACGCCTTCAACAACGATCGGCGCGCCGAGGCTTACCATCCGTTCGCGGCGCAGCTCGCGCGCTCGCGCTCGGTCGGGCTTTTTCGGCGTACGCTCGGCCCGCGCTACGATCTCAGCGCGCTGTGGGACAATCACGTCGATCAGGAATTCAGGTATCGCGATCCCGACGTGACGATGGCTACGATGACGTCCGACGCTTACGTCAACCACGTCCCGACCCTGACGGGCGGTTACGGCTTCAAGGAACTGCACCGCTTCTACCGGAACCACTTCATCGCGCGCCTGCCGCCGGATACGAAGGTCGTACCGGTCGCGCGCACCGTCGGTGCCGACCGGGTGGTCGACGAGTTGATCTTCTGCTTCACGCACACTTGCGAAATCGACTTCATGGCGCCGGGAGTTGCGCCGACCGGGAAATACGTCGAGGTGCCGACGGTGGTGGCGGTCGAGTTTCGCGGCGACAAGCTTTACAACGAGCACATCTACTGGGATCAGGCGTCGATGCTCGCGCAGATGGGCGTGCTCGAGCCCAAGGGACTGCCGATCGCCGGAATCGAGAGCGCGCGCAAGGCCAGAGGCGAGCCGGTTCCATCGAACGCCATGATGCCGACCTGGAAGAACAGCGCGGGTGGGCAATAGCCGGTACTTGGCTTTCGGCACGCTCGGGCTGCGATGTAGTAATATCACACATTTTGTAGGCTCATCTGCGCCTTATGCGCGCCAACGGTTCGATCGTTGCTGATTCGCAACAACGGCGCGCAAATCACGGACATCAGTAGCATCGGATAGGTCGCGGCAAGCCGGCCAGGACTGGGGAAAACGCTTTGCCGGCGCGAGATTAACCGTTTCCGCGGTCTCGTGGCTGCAAGGCGCTGCGTACACGGCATGCGTTTTGCGTCTATACAGGCTGTAGCGAATCTCTCCCATTTTGAAGCAGAAAACGACTCATTCTGCGTTGCCGTGTCACGAATTGATTCGCTTGGGGGCAGGAGGATCCGGAAATGCGAACTAACCGGTTTAAGTGCGCATGCGCATTGCTTGCGATAGTCGCTACGATCACTTTTGTTGCGCCATCCGCGCAGAGTTTTGCCGCAGGTCCGCGATGGGTGCATGCTCCCGCTGCTCAGGGAGCGTCGCAGACCGCCCATGCGGGCGACGACTGGGTCGCCGACCAATTGGTTGTGCAAGCGCGCGGCGGCGTGTCCGACAATTGGGCGGCGCGAGTGTTCGCCAGACACGGCGCGACGATCATCGAGACTATCCCCGCTGTTCACACTTACGTCGTCAGCGTGCCCGCGGCAAAACTTGAAAGGGTCCGCCGGGCACTGGCACGGGAGCCGCAGTTCAAGTCCGTCAGTAAGAATTTTGCGCGCCGGCTGCAGATGACGCCCAACGACTACTGGTACCCCGGCGAATGGCATTTGCCGATGATCGAGGCCCCGCAGGCGTGGGA
>JBOHWI010000346.1:0-2164 GCA_050736675.1 Binatus sp. (SeqCode) | reverse complement strand
GCCGCGAAATACATGGCGCCGGCGCAAACCTGGACTCGCTCGAAACGCTCGACGATCGCCGCCTCATCGACAAAACGTGTTTTTCGGTCGAACCGGGAATTTATCTGCCGGGAGAATTCGGTGTGCGCAGCGAACTCGACATGACAATCGAGAACGGGCGCGCGGCGGTCAGTGGCGAACCGCGCCAGCGCGAGATTGCCGCGCTTCTCGCAACTCCGACTTCCACGCCCAAACCGGGCGTGGCAACTTGAATCGATCATGATTCGCGCGGTGATATTCGATCTCGACGGCACCCTCGTCGAAACCGAGCCGTTGCATTTCGCGGCATTCAACGAGGTCCTGCGGCTAGACGGAATTGAACTCGGCTTCGACGATTACACGGCGCGACTGATAGGGCTCAACGATCGCGACTGTTTTGCGATGGTGTTGCGCGAGAACCGCAGAGATGCGGACGCAGAAAAAATCGCGGGCCTCATCGCGCGCAAGACCGCCGTCTATCATGCAATCGTTGCGGAGCGCGAGGTTCTCTACCCGGGCGCCGAGAAGTTCGTGCGCGATTGCGCGCAGCGGTTTCCGCTGATGGTCGCGACCGGCACCCTGCGCGCCGAGGCCGAAACGATTCTGCGCCGCGCCGGACTTCGCGGGTTGTTTCTCGACATTATCGCCGCCGAAGACGTCGAGCACGGCAAGCCCGAGCCCGACGGTTTCATCGCGGCGCTCGGGCGCATCGGATTTTTGCTCCGGCAGCGTGACCCGGTGCTGGCGGACCAATGCCTGGTGGTCGAGGACACGCCGGCCGGAATCGAGGCGGCGCGTCGCGCCGGCATGAAAGTGCTGGCGCTATGCCATGCGGCGCCCGCGGCCGACTTGGCGGCGGCCGATGTCGTGCGCGCTTCGATTTCCGATCTGGATCTCGACGACGTACTCCACGCGCTTGGGGGAAGATAATGGCCAAGCTTTACCAGTTTCTCGGCAGCCCGTTCTGCGCCAAGGTGCGCAAGCTGCTCGCGTTCAAGGGCGTCGAGTTCGAAGTGGTCGAGGTCGATTACCTCGAGCGCAAAGAATTGCTGCTCGCGTCGGGGCAGATAATGGTGCCGGCGGTCACGCTCGACAACGGCGAGACGATCGTCGACTCTGCGCGAATCGCGCTGCGGCTCGAAGAGCTCTATCCCGAGCCGACGATTTTCCCCGCGGGATGGCGCGGGATGCATCTGGTGCTGGCCGATTACGTCGACAACCAGCTCGAGGACTCGATCTATCGCGTAGCGCTCGCCGACGAGCTCGCTTACTACCGCCGCCAGGGTGCGGATCGCGGCGCGCTATGGCGCCTGATTCGCGAGCGCAAGTACGGCGCGGGCTTCGTCGATCGGGTTATCGCGGATCATTCGGCCAACTGGGAGCGTTTTCGTCATGCGCTCGCTCCGTTCGAGGAACAACTGGCAGGCATGCCGTTTCTGACCGGCAGGGTCGGGCTGGCCGATTTCGCGCTTTACGGCCAGTTGTTCTACCTGGCGTTTACGGGCGAGCTAAAAATTCCGACCGACATGAAAAATCTGCGCGCGTTCTTCGGACGCGTCGAGCGGATCAGTTCGGTGCTGGATGAATCGAGCGGCTAGCGAACCACTACACGACTTCGCCGATTGCCGTGGTCAGGAAGTGGCTGAACAGCGCGCCGGTCGAGTCGAGTGCGGCATCGTACAATGACGCGGTGCGGCCGGGCACGAACACCTGATGGCCCTCGTCGGTCAGCGCGTACACCACGCACAGCATCAGTGCGAGATACGGCCGCCGAGCCATCGGACCGCGCACCAGCAGCCAGAAAAGTATTCCGTATTCGGTAAAATGTGCGGCCTTGCGGACCAGCATGTGGCAGACGTCAACGGCCGCGGCGGTGATACCGGGAATCAGGAATCGAAGGATCGGGTCGATGATCTTGCTGGTGTTGGCGGCGGAAAACGCCGAAGTCGAGAGCGTGAAGATCAACGCGCCCCACAAAATTACCGGGATCCATTCGACGAGCGGAGCAAGTTCCGTCGCGTCGGCTGATGCGGATTTCGCCGTCGGCATCTAGCTGACCGCCGGTCTCTCGACTGCTGTCAACGGGCCGCGGTCGGAATGCAAGCAGCAATTTTGGACGAGGCGCTTTTTCATGAAGACTGGAAAC
>JBOHWI010000345.1:0-5483 GCA_050736675.1 Binatus sp. (SeqCode) | reverse complement strand
TGCTGTCGCGAATCACGCTCGGCGGCGCGATTTACGTCAGCGCCGTATGCGTCCTGCCGACCGTCCTGATTGCGCGCTTCCACGTGCCGTTCTTTTTCGGCGGCACCGCGCTGCTGATCGTCGTGGGCGTCGCGCTCGACACGGTCGCGCAGATCGAAACCCATCTGCTGACCCGCAACTACGAGGGTTTCATGCGCCGCGGACGGGTCAAGACCAAGAGGGGCGCATAGCTGGTGCGGCTGGTGCTGCTAGGCCCGCCGGGTGCGGGCAAGGGTACGCAAGCGCGGGCGCTCGGTGCGCTTTGGAGTATCCCGCAAGTTGCCAGCGGCGATCTGTTGCGGGCGGTGGTGCGCGAAGACTCGGAGCTGGGCCGCGAGGCGGCCGGCTACATGGATCGAGGGCAGTTGGTGCCCGATGAATTGGTGCTCAAGCTGGTGGCGGCGCGCCTGGCAAAAGATGACGCGCGCGCCGGATTCATCCTGGACGGATTCCCACGCAATGTGAAGCAAGCTGAAGCGTTGGCGGCGGGACTCGAGCGGGTGCATTTGAAGCTCGACAAGGTTGTCGCGGTGATCGTGCCGGACGAAGAAATAGTAAAGCGGATTTCGGGACGCCGCACCTGCCGCAATTGCGACGCGATGTATCACGTAGTATTCGAGCTGCCGAAGAAACCCGACGTATGCGATAAATGCGGCGGCGAGCTCTATCAGCGCGAGGACGACGCCGAAACCACCGTGCGCGAGCGGCTCAAGGTTTACCGGGAAGCGACGCGCCCGCTGCTCGATCATTATGGGAAGCTCGGATTACTCGCGCAGGTGAACGGCGTCGGGCGCACCGACGAAGTCGAGAAGCGGATTCTGGCTGCCGTCGACGGCGTCGCAGCGAAGAGCGCGCAATCATGATTACTATTAAAACCCCGGCCGAGATCGCCGTGATGCGCCAAGCGAGCCAAATCGTCGCCGAGATCCTCGAGGCGCTGGCCGTGGCGGCGCGTCCCGGCGTAACGACCGAGGAGCTCGATCAGCTGGCCGAGGATCTGACCTACAAGAAGGGCGCGAAGACTGCCTTCAAAGGCTACAAGCCGGGCGGCGTCGTTTACCCGAAATGTCTGTGCGTGTCGATTAACAACGAAATAGTCCACGGCATCCCGTCGAGCCGCAAATTGAAAGCCGGCGACATCGTCGGCCTCGATTTCGGCGTCGTGTACGAAGGCTTTTGCGGCGACTCGGCCCGCACCGTCGCGGTCGGACCGGTGCCGGAGCGGGTGACGAAGCTGCTGAAGGTGACGCGCGAGTCGCTCTACGCGGGCATCGCGCAGGCGCGCGCGGGCAATCGTATCAGCGATATCGCGCGTGCGGTGCAGGAAACGGTCGAGCGGGCCGGGTTCTCGGTCGTCACCGACTTCGCCGGCCACGGAATCGGCCGCCAGCTCCATGAAGACCCGCAAGTGCCGAACTATTTTCTACCGGGTATGCCAAATCCACGCCTGCGCGAGGGCATGGCGCTCGCGATCGAGCCGATGGTTAACGAAGGAAGCCCCGATTTGGAGATACTTTCCGATGGCTGGACTGCGGTGACGGCGGACGGTAAACTATCTGCCCACTTCGAGCATTCCATCGCGATCACCTCCAACGGGCCGGAAATTCTGAGCGAATTGGCAAATGTCTAAGGGCGACGCGATCGAAGTACAGGGGACCGTTCAGGAAGCGCTCCCCAATGCGGTGTTCAGGGTGACGCTCGACAACGGGCACAAGGTGTTGGCTCATATCTCGGGCAAAATGCGGATGCATTACATCAAGATTCTGGCCGGCGATAAGGTCACTGTTGAACTCTCGCCGTATGACCTGTCCCGCGGCCGAATCACATACCGGATGCGCTAGCAGGCGCGCCAAACAGAGATTTGCGAGTATGAAAGTTCGAGCGTCGGTAAAAAAGATTTGCAAGAACTGCAAGGTCGTGCGCCGCGAAGGCGTCGTGCGCGTCCTGTGCTCGAACCCGCGCCACAAGCAGCGCCAGGGCTAGAAAGGCGTATAGGATGCGGACAGCGAGGGAAATTTTCACCTGTCCGTGAGTACGCTGCGGATTTACTGAAGAGAGGTTTCGCGATGGCACGCATAGCTGGAGTCGAACTGCCGAAGAACAAGCGGATGGATATCGCGCTGACCTATATCTACGGAATAGGCCGGCCGGCTGCGCTGAAGATTCTGGCCGCTGCCAAGGTCGATCCCGCGATCAAAACCGACGATCTGTCGGCCGACCAGCAGGTCCATATCCGCCAGGTGATCGACACCGACTACGAGGTCGAAGGCGATCTGCGGCGCGACTTTCAGCAGTCGATCAAGCGCCTGATGGACCTGGGATGCTACCGCGGCATTCGGCATCGTCGTGGACTGCCGGTGCGCGGCCAGCGCACTCACACCAACGCGCGCACCCGCAAGGGTCCGCGCAAAGTCGTCGCAGGCAAAAAACAGGCGCCACCAAAGGGCTAAGTGCACGAAACGATTTAGCGAAAAGTTTGTGTCATTCTGAGCGAAGCGAAGAAACCCGGCTCCGAAAGCAGGATGCGGAGAACATCGACTAGCAAGCGTCACTACAATTTGAGAACCAATGGCTGAAGAGATAAAAGAGACAAAAGAGACAAAACCGACGCCCGAGAAGAAGGCCGCCGCGACTCCTACCGCCGCAGCTGGTGCCGCTGGAGCGCCTGCGCCCGCACCGCGCCGCAAAAAAGTGCGCCGCAACGTGCCCGAAGGCGTCGCGCATGTGCATGCGACCTTCAACAATACGATCGTGACGATTACCGACCAGCAGGGCACCGTGATTGCCTGGTCGAGCGCCGGCTCGGTCGGATTTAAGGGATCGCGCAAAGGCACCCCCTTCGCGGCGCAGATGGCGGCCGAGGCGTGCGCGCGCAAATGCTCGGAGGTCGGCATGCGCGCGGTGGTCGTTCACGTCAAGGGCCCCGGTGGCGGCCGCGAGTCGGCAGTGCGTGCGCTGCAAGCGACGGGACTCGGCGTCATCTCGATCAAGGACGTAACTCCGATTCCGCACAACGGATGCCGTCCGCCAAAGCGGCGCCGAGTCTGAACTGAAGTACACGCGACCGAATAAAGAAGGCTAATAGGCAATGGCGAGAAACTTAGGACCCGTCTGCAGATTGTGCCGGCGCGAAGGACTGAAACTCTTCCTCAAGGGAGAGCGATGCTACAGCGACAAGTGCGCGATCGAGCGGCGCAATTATCCGCCCGGCGCCCACGGCCAGGCGCGTACGCGTTTTTCCGAATTCGCGATTCGGCTGCGCGAGAAGCAGAAGGTCAAGCGCATCTACGGCCTGATGGAAACGCAGTTCGCGCATTACTTCGAACTGGCCGAGCGGATGGACGGAATTACCGGCGAGAACCTGCTGGTGCTGCTTGAGCGGCGGCTCGACAACGTCGTCTATCGTCTCGGTTTCGCCAGTTCGCTGGCGCAGGCGCGTCAAGTCGTTCGTCATGGCCATATTCAAGTGAATGGCAAGAAGGTCACTATTCCCTCGACCCTGGTCGAGGTTGGCAGTGTAATCAGCGTGGCTGAGGCGAGCCGCACCAAGAAGGTGATCGTTGAGGCAATCGAGATGGCACAGCGCCGCGGCGTCCCGCCGTGGATGGCGCTCGAGCGCGAACAATTCCGCGGTTCGCTCCGGGCGCTGCCGGCGCGTGCTGAACTGACGATGCCGATCAGCGAAAAGCTGATCGTCGAGCATTACTCAAGATAGGCGGAGGCAACCGAAAATTCGGCGTCCCGGTCCGCGGTGGACCTGTGTGGGCGCGGGAAATCCATCGGAAACAAAGAGTACACTATGCAGAACGACTGGCGAGACCTGATCAAACCCAAGACTGTCGAGTTCGACGAGAAGGAAGTCACTCCTTCCTACGGCAAATTCTCCGCGGAGCCGCTCGAACGCGGCTACGGAATCACCGTTGGCAACGCGCTGCGGCGCATCCTGCTGTCCACGCTGCCCGGCTATGCGATTACGGCAGTCAGGATCAAAAACGTCCTGCACGAGTTTTCGACTCTGGCCGGCGTCAAGGAGGACGTGACCGACATCGTCCTCAACCTCAAGGAAATCCGCCTGCGCCTGCACGAGGGCGAGCAGATTACCGCGACCCTCAAGGTCAAGGGCGAGTCGCAGGTGACTGCGCGCGATATCACCGGCGGACCCAGCCTCGAAATCCTGACCCCCGACAAGCATATCGCGTCGCTCGACAAGGGCGCCGAACTCGATATGGAACTCGTCATCAAGCGCGGCCGCGGCTACGTCCCTGGCGAGCGCACCGATGAGGAGGAAGCAATCGGCACGATCCGCCTCGACGCGATCTTCTCGCCGATTCGCAAAGTCAATTTCACCGTGACCAACGCGCGCGTCGGCCAGCGCACCGACTACGACCGCCTCGCGCTGGAAATCTGGACCGACGGCTCGATCAATCCGCGCGAGGCGCTGACCTACGCGGCGCGCGTGATGCGCGATCAGATGACGATTTTCGCGGGCGTCGAGGAAGAAGCCGAACTCCCTCCCGGCACGGCCGAAGGCGGCGACGCGCGTCCCAGCATGAGCGAGCTGCTGTATCGGCCGGTTGAAGGGCTGCCGATTTCGGTGCGCGCCTTCAACGGTCTGCAGAACGCCGACATCAAGTATATCGGTGAGCTGGTGCAGCGCACCGAGCAGGACATGCTCAAAATCAAAAACTTCGGACGCAAGTCCCTCAACGAGATCAAGGAAGTCCTGGCCGACATGGGTCTGTCGCTCGGGATGCGGCTGGAGAACCTGCCGCCGCGCGGCGAGCTCGACCGCATGTGGGAAGAGCAGGAACGCCGCGAGTCGGCATAAGGTTCGCCGCGAATCGGCGTAGCCGTTTGCAAGGTTTGGAGTAACAGATGCGTCATCTCAATTCGGGCCGCAAGCTCAATCGCACCTCGGCGCATCGCAAGGCGCTCTTCAAAAATATGGTGCTCGCTCTTATTCGTCACGAGCGAATCCAAACGACCGACCCCAAGGCCAAGGAACTGCGGCGTATCGCGGACCGGATGGTCACGCTTGGCAAGCAGAACGATCTTGCGGCACGCCGGCGCGCATTTGCCGCGTTGCAGTCGCATGAAGCGGTCCAGAAGCTGTTCGACCAGATCGCGCCGCGCTTCAAAGACCGCAACGGCGGCTACACCCGCGTGATCAAGTTCGGCCATCGCCGCGGCGACGCTGCGATGCTGTCCGTCATCGAGTTCACCGGCCAGGAAGAGCAGACCAAGGCGAAGAAGCCGCGCAAACGCTCTGCCGCAAAGAAAGAGGGCGCGACAACCGAGCGTCCTCGTCGCGCCGCGGCCGCCGCTGGCTAATCACTGATTTTTCTGTTCCCTCTTTCCGGAGCGGAAAGGGGGCTAGAGGATAGGACGTAACCCTTTGCGACTTTGGTTCCCCTTCCCCTTCCATGATGGGAAGAGAGTAGGGG